>PEZS01000011.1:300000-416867 GCA_002778785.1 Bdellovibrionales bacterium CG10_big_fil_rev_8_21_14_0_10_45_34
CACATGTAAGAGATCAAAGCAGCCATTCGTGAATACAACTTTTGCCAAACGATCTGGCTCTCGATATACTACGTTCTTATTTTCAACTGTGGGGGGCTCACACGAAGAGATGTTTTCTTGAGTTTGAACTCTTTCTCGCAATTGTTCTAGAGTAGCCACCAGATTGGTAGACTCAACGACTTTGCCCATTTCGTCCATTCTAGATCGATCGTCTCAATGAAAGCCCTGTCAGTTTTGACAACAGATCTGTTTTCATGGCGATTGAAAGAGGAATCAAAATCCAAAACAGCAACATAGAAACGAGACCTCGCCACGCTACCCAAATAGGGTAAATAGCTGAAGATTGCTGTGCGGGAGTTCCTAGTTCGACTTCTGTAGCCCACTCTCCCAAACTCGCACCAAAGATTCCGCGCGAAATAATTAGGTAAAGCTCAGTTACAGAAAGCAATAAAACCAATGATCCAATTTGCGTTGGTAAATCAGTACGAACATTTGAAATAAGCAAACCAAAATCAATCTCTGCAACCACGACGAGGACTACCGCAAAAAGCGTGGTTAACCCCACTACAACCAATAAATCGGTAAACAAGGACAGCAGATTAGGAGCGGTGGTCTTTCCGGCCGACTGATTTTCTTTAGGGTGTGCTGCAACCTGCGAATCTACCTGAGTCTTATTTGGAATTTTATCGAGTCGACCACTTATTGCAGAAGAATTAAGAGGGTTCGAAGTTTTTAAAGCGGGATTTTGGATCTGCGGCTTCGCTAACGCGGGCGGCGGGGTTCTTTCACTTTTTCTAACTGGCTGTGAAGACGGTCCACCTGTGGTCTGAGTAGGCAACGCCGTGCTCTTTAGTTTGGTCTCCGGTGCTCTCAGTTGAGTCGTCCCAACTCGTGAGTTCGATTCACCTCGAAAGCGTTCAAATTTAGCAATTGGAATTGAAGTACCGTCCACCCTGTTGGCATTGGTAAGTGAGTTAAATCGAGAATCAGCTGCAGAATCTGATCCTGTTCTGGATTTCACGGTGTCGCCGGGAGTTTCGAGAAAGTCCAATCGCGGCATTCGGTTCATTAGATCTCTGATTGCATCACGAGACTTATCGGCGGGCTCTTCTTTGAGGTCGTTAGGTTCAAAGCTGATAGTGTGCGCTTTTGCATCAGATACGTTGCTATTTTTTGCAGGTGCCCGAAACTCGCCATGCTCCCTATCCGAAAAGGTTTCTTGTCGCTTTGCTGCAACCGACTTCTTATGAAACCCTAAACCCTCTGTAAGAGGTCGAAATTGAAATTCATCGTCTGTTAAATCTTCAAATGCCATAGTCACCCGGCCGGATTATCGAAATGCCCCAGCCAATACTTTATGACGCTCAAAATCGTCACGCAAGCCGTTTCAACTCTTAAAATTTGGGGACCAAGATGAATGGGATTAATTCCTTTAGATCGAAATAGGTCGATCTCGCTCGAATGAAAGCCCCCCTCGCTACCTACAAAGATATTTAGCCACCGCTGAGACCCCTCTGCCGGCGTACCCAAAGACCGCTTTATGGACTCCCCGCCGTGTTCATAAAAGAGAATACTGCGCCCATCTAACTCATCGAGCAAAGTTTTTAAGGACTTGGGAGGGGGCAGGCTCATTAAATCCCCCCTTCCAGTCTGTTGACTTGAATTAGTAATGATTTTTTCAAAGCGGGGATATTTTTTGATGACAGAGGTGTCGATTTTCTTAACGTGGCTAAATTCGGAAGTAAATAGCTGAATTTCGCAAACTCCCAGCTCGACAGCCTTTTCTAAAATTATCTCAAATGTCGAGAGTTTTGGTATTGAAAGGCACAAACGCAAATGTGGTAAAGGTTGCGGGGGCAGCACGCGGCTATCAACTACTTCAACCTCTGCAGAATGATTTTTAAGACTTTTTGCCCTGCACACATAGGCATTTCCATCACCAATGATCACTTCGAAAAGTTCATTTTCTTCTGTGCGACATACCTTAAATATGTGATGGAACCGATCACCACCTAGCAGAAAAGTAGGCCGTACAAACTCTGATCTATCAAGCCAATATCTTCTCAAACGTCATCCCCACCCATTCCGTTTTGATCAACTGATTCTTTAGTTGAAACCCAGAATTTTCGAAAACTCTTTTTACGTCCTCTCGATTTTCGCAAAGAATCCCACTTAAAATCAAGAATCCACCTGGCAAAACTTTCTTGTTAAACTCAGGAGCCATCTTTATCAATATGCCATCGACAATATTTGCCACAACAAGAGGCAGACTTTCATTTAACTGTTCGATAGATCCCAGCTGAGAATCAATTTGCATATTATTAATTTCAGCGTTTTCTCGGCAAACTCTAACGCACTCGGGATCGATATCCAAAGCCAAGACTTTCGATACTCCAAGATGTTTCATCAACATGGCCAGCACGCCCGTGCCTGATCCAATATCGGCGGATACTGACGGAATCTCCCGTGGATTGAGTTTTTTTGTAAGTAGATCAAAAATCAATGAAGCTACTATTTGTGTTGTTTCGTGTGTGCCTGTTCCAAAGGCCATTCCTGGATCTATCTTGATGACTTTTTGCACCTCTTTTGGAGCCGTAAGCCAGCTCGGGACAATCCAAATTCCACCAACTAACTCGAACGAATTGTAGCCCTTCTTCCATTCCGAAAGCCAATCCTTAGGAACGACCTCATTAATTTCTACACACCAATGATTTCGACTTCTCAGCTCATTCAAAAGTTCCGCGCTTGGTTCATGTTCGTAAAATAGCTGAATTTTTCGAGGTTGATTTGACTGAAGTTTAGCTTCCCATTCGAGAGACTCTTGGATGAAGGGCAAGTCTTCGCTCATGCCCGCACACTGGTGTTCGAAAGCAATCGTTGTGATGAGCTCTTCTTCGTCATCGTGAAATCCAGCGACCGACACAACGTACGTCTTCGGAGCGATTTGCGTTGGCTCTATTGTATTCCGTAAGAAATTTTTATTGCTTGAGTTTGAATCCATGGCGCAAACATTAACTGATTTTGAATGCGAATCAATCGACATTCGTAGGTTTCTCATCTGAAGTTTGAGCTGTAAATGTGTGGTCGCCAGTCTGCATTCTCAAAAAAATAAATATTTTGTTTTGCTGGATATTTCGATGCTAAGCCCAAGCCAGTACTATGCTCGCTGGCTATCGCGGCGTTATGACCGCCGTCTCTCCATTCGCCTGTGCCGACTTTGGAGAGGTTTCGACTGCATTTTTTACTTCATTTTCAGCTTGCGGGGCCCCGTTAGATGCAGTTGTGCGCGGAAGTATTTCCCCCATGGCGGTAGGTTTTTTTAACATCGAAGAGGTAAACTTTTCCTTATCGGTAGTCCCATCTACTGATGGTTTTTCCTTAGCCGTGGGATTTTCGGCCTTAAGGTTTTGCGGCACTGGCTTCGTCAAGTTAGAGGTCTCTTTTGGAGCAAGACTTTGAGAAGCTGATGCGCTGGCTTCAGCCCTACCAGACTCTTTTGAGGCAGTGTCAGTTTTAGGATCCTCTGAACGCTTCTGTTCGTCTACTTTTGCACCGGCTAACTCTGAAGAGGTTTTTGAAGCCAAATCACCTGCGTCACCGGCTCCCTTCAAGCCCTGCCCAACAGATCCGCCAGATGGCCCTTCGCCTTTAAGCACTTCTTCACCGGTACCATCGAGTCCCGCTATTGACCCAATCTCGACTTCATCACCAACCATAATACCCTCGTAATTGAGTACAACCGGAGGGCTAAAATTCACTTCGTTGATTTTCGCTACCGACGCATGTTCTGTTGTCCAGCTCACCTTTATTTCACCTACTGGCACCAAGATATCGCTAACCGTTGTTCTGCCAGCATTGTCATGAATAGGTAGCCTGCGATGAACGACAAAGGTTGTTCCTACTTTGATTCCATCGGATGAGCCTCCGTTGAGGTAGTAGTCATGTTTAGCAAGATCCGATTCATGCATCTGCAGTCTTTTGTTCACCTGAACAACGTAGAATTTGTTTTTTGCGTAGGCACCGTCTCCGAGCAACACGGCTCCCGCTACTACACCTGCCGCCGCAGCTTGCTTGGGTAGAATTCCTTCGAGCCATTTAAGAAAATCAAGAAGACTCGTTGGCTTTTTTGATGGAGAAATTGGGATACTATTCGTCCCTGGCACTTTAGACAAAACTCACCTCGTCCTTGGTAGGTAACCTTCCGTAGCTTGTCTGTGCCATCCTGGCTTAATACTTTACGGATCAAAGCGAGACAAACTTGAGGCCACTGGCCGTTAGCCGAGTGCAATAGTCACTCTTGGGACGATTTCAAATTATCTAATCTAAGGATTTGATTCGGGCGGCTTTACAGAAACTGAAGAAAGACGAACAGTGATGCCGTCTAAAATGGGTTTTGCCCAGTTCGGCGAGGCCGCTAATTTCTTTTGAAGAATATCGAAAATAGATTCTTTGATTGAAAGATCATTTTCTTGCATCACACATTGGCGCGCAACTTTTGTTTCAACGTTGACGACGATGGGCGCCTTTACGTTTGCTGTCATTTTTTTAATGTCACTCGGAATTGTGATGATTAAGTAGTATCTGGCCTGACTTTGTTCAGTGAGACCGAGCGTTGCTAAATCAGTTTTTGTAAGACGAAGTTGAGAATTTAGCCCGAGCAATTCAGGTTCAATAAGAGGAAGAGCTACGTTTTCATCATCAACACTTTGAAGCCAGAGAAAAACGTCATCCTCAGGATCATCAAGAATGGCAAATGACCGCAAACTTTCGAATCCAAGAATTCCTTCGGGGAAGGAAACTTTTTCATCCTCTCGGATTTGGATTCGGCCAAATCGGCTTGATCGAACTTCCATCTGACCCCCTACACTTAAAAGGATGCCGATAAAGGTTAGACACGGCAAGACAAAATACAGGTGTAAAAACTAGACCTTACGCCCAGTGTTATTTTTAGAGTGGTCGAGGTTGATAAGGCTTCGTATGCAAGGCGGCAGGTTTAAAAGCGAACGAGGCGCTTAAGCACTGCTGCGTAGAAGCGTGATTTCGAGGGGCTCTTGAAAAGGTACTAGATGCAAGGCCGCAGCTATAAAAGCGAACGAGGCGTAGTCCTCTACGTCGAGGAGCTTTTATAGCGAGAACGCCGCAGATAGTATCTTTTCAGAGTCACTCAGGATTTTTTGAGGATTTTGGCTACTTGCCGTGTATCCGCGGACGCCGCAGCCGACACGGATTGACGATTTTGCTCTAAAATTGCGGCGTACACTTCTTCGCGATGAATTTTGGTTTCGGATGGGGCCTGTATGCCCAGACGAACTTGCTTACCTTTAATGGAGACAACCGTAATTTTGATATTGTCGTCTATGGTGATGCTTTCACCCAATTTTCTTGTCAGAACCAGCATAATGTCGACTCCTTCAACATCGTCGAACTAACCAACTGCGACCACGCAAACGAAAACCCTAATGGCTCTCAAATTGTTTTACGGCAACTTTCGGTTGGAACTGTAGCTATTATTTCTATCTTAGGAAGTCAAGAAGACTTAGTTTGGACATTTTACTAGAACTATTCAAAGTAGCCTCTAATTGAGTTTGGTTTTTACTCATGTCTGAAAAAACTTGATACACGTCTGCATCTTCTTGCGATGACACAAGCGCTTTAGCATCGCCAGAAAGTCGTTGATTTGTTTGAAACGCACTATCAAGCGCCATTACGCGAGAACCTACCTGCGCTCTAGACATGACAACTTGGTTGATTGCATCGTCTACACGCTCTAAGGACTCTTGAATAGTTGTTGTGTCGTTGGACTTTAGACCAATTGAAAGAGAGCGAACAACATTGAATATATCACTGCCCTCTGGTTGCAAGCCTACGCCATCGTCTCCCACTGGAACTTCAGGATGTGCAGCAGACAAAACAGACGCAGGACCTCTCACCTCAGGACCTTTCAAACCCTGTGTTTTTTTCAATTCAGCAATTTCTGCTTCTTGCGCCTCGCGAAGTTGAGTCTGTTTAATACCCTCTGGTGTTCGATCTACATTTTTGCCTTCAGCGAAGGCCGATCGTGAAGCGGCGTCCTGACCTAAAAATACTTTATGGCCTGGCATATTCATCGCTATATAGCTGCTTTTATCAATCTCAATCATTATCTCGCCATCATCGCCATGATACTCGCCCCGTGAACTGAACGGAGCCGCCGTTGTTTTGAAACCTCCAAATAAGTAGCGCTCACCTATTCTTCGATTTCCGATTTGTACAACTTGATTGAGGATTTGGTCTATTTCGGCAGCAACTGTTTTTCGAGTGATTGCATTTGCACCAGCTTCATTCGCCTGACCAATTGCTAACTCTTTAACTCTGACGAGAGCTTCGTTAAGATCACCTAATGATTGTTCGGAGTATTCTAAGAAGGCTCTGGCAAGATTGATGTTTTTTTCATATTGATCCATACCTGCCATATCAGTCTTTGCGGTGAGAGCCCGCGTCGTCGCCACAGGATCGTCTGAGGGCTTAGTTACTCGCTTAAGTGTAGCAGCTTGATCTTGCAGCTTGGAGGATTCAGAACGATTTTTCATTATGTTCTGATTCATTTGGGTGTAGTTCATGTTATCTGCAATACGCACTGTCTACCTCTAAACCATGTTAATCACTGTCTCTAATAGCTCATCAGCTACTTGCACCATCTTTGCCGATGCTTGATACGCCTTTTGAAACTCAATCATCTTGACGGTTTCTTCGTCTAGAGAAACTCCGCTAATACTTTCACGTACGTTATTTAACTGAGACACGATACCCTTCTGGTGCTCCGTTACGGAGTTTGCTTTTTTCGTTTGTACAGCAAGCTTGCCAACAATTCCGTTATAATGGTCGTTAACCGTGCTCTCTCCATCCCCCATAATGCGTCGATCTTGAATAGAAGAGATGAGCAGCGCTATTCGGTTGTCACCTGGAGCGTCTGGCCGAGCACCGGCCGAAATGCGGTTCAGATCCCTGTGAATTTCTGCAGACAAATCCATTTGCTCAGCCGCATCTCTCACTTGAGCAAGAGGACTAAAAAAATCTAAACCGGTCTCGCCCTTGGCGTTGTATCCTAAGCGATGCGCTTCATTTACTTTCTCTGCGAGAACAAACGCCATCTCATCGAGGGAATGCAAATTATCATTTAAAGCGCCATCTCGAACATGAATCGCTGCTCCGATTGCACCACCACGGATGCGCTGAGTAATATCTGTCGGCGCAGACTTCTCTGCAGGAGTAAAATAAATGCTATAATTAGACTCTCGCTTGTTACCCATCTCCGCCGATGGAGCAGCTTGTAACTGTCCGTAAGAGTATCCCGAAACCAGAACCGCTGTGCCTCCGACAGTTACGTTTAGTTGCCCATCCTCTGACTCAGAAACATTCATATCTATCTTCTGTCCTAAGTCTTTGAGAACTTGATCCCTTTGATCTCTTTCATCGTTTGCGTAGCCGCCATTCAACTCCACCATTTGGATCTTCTCGTTGAGATTTGCAATCTCTTGCGCCATCCCATTGACCTCTTGAACCTGACTGACAATCTGTTGATCAAGTTCACTTTGTATCTTCTTCAATTGCCCACTGATCCTTGAAAAGTCTTTTGTTAAGAAAGCGGCAGCTTCTCTCACTTGCGTTCGTGTCGCCAAACTTTCCGGATTATTCGCAAGTTCGCGAAATGAATTAAAGAAATCTGATACAAAATTGCTTAAGCCTCGATTTATCTGTTCGTTAAAGATTTGCTCTACTCTTGAGAGCGCGTCCGACTCACTCTGCGAGTAACCAAGTTTGGAACCTTCACCTAAGATTTGCTTTTCAAGAAAGGGATTGTTAGTCCGAGTGACCGAGGCTGACTTGGCGCCCATCCCAATACGCAGCTTCCCAAGACCCACCGGCTCGCTTGTTTGCATTTCCACTCGTTGGCGCGAGTAGCCCTTGGTTCCTTGATTCGCGATGTTGTGCGAAACGGTTTGAAGTGCGGTTTGGCTGTTCGCCATAGAGCGTTTGCCTATGTCGAGCATTGAGCTAATTTTAGACATTCAGCGTCCTTGCTTAAAGTAGGGCAAGTTTAAAAGATCAAACTTGCTTTCTCACCAGGCTTCCTGCCAGCGGCGTCGTTTTATCGAGCTTTCCTTTCTTTTTATATGTGACATTTTCTCCCAAGTACTCAGCTAATGACTTTAGCGCCCCTTCAACTGATCGAAGCGCCGAACGCGTTAAAAGCTGATTACGTCGATTCATTTCAATGACCTCTGATACCAGCTTTTCAAGCGACGTTCGAAAAGCCTCTAAAGAAAGAACTTCCTTAAATTCGTCTGACTCTCTGTTAGCCTTAACCCACGCTATGAGATCTTTTAATTTCACAGCTTTTTCATCCATCTTCATTTCGCGAGCGAGAAACAACATCTGCACTCGCCTTTGCTTTTCGAGTTCACTTGCTTGGCGAAGCAAGAATTCTTTTTGCCCAGAAACTTTAGGCATCTCAGATATATTGGTCTCTATCAGTAGCTGGTTTTCACGCAAAAGTAGTACACGCAGGGCTTCATAAACTTTGCCCTCTCTCTGGAGTATGCTTTGAATCTCGCTCAAAACATGCTTTAGACTCACTCGTCATCCGATCCGGCATCGAATATCAAATGGTCGTCAACCATACGATCCGCAATTGCCTGCGCATCTACTTTGTACTTTCCAGAATCAATCAAACTTTGAAGTCTGGCTACTTTTTCTTCGTCGACGTCACTCGTATTCATGGCAATTTCTTTAGCCCTTAAAATGTCTTTCGCTCTTTCCGAAAGATCTACCTTTGCTGATTCATTATTTAGCAGGGCATCTGCAGAGTTCGCATTCGAAGATTTTTCACTGCCCTTTTGTTGCTCCAGGCCTTTAGCATTTATTCCTGCAGTTAGATTAGATATATTGCCATTCACCTTCATGAGTCTCTCCTTAGTATCCTCATTGTATCACAATGAGACAGCTTCGTGTGCGGATATCGTTGCAGCTGGCCTCTAAAAGTCCATTCCAGCCCTTAGGCTATAGGGGTTTTTAGAGATCTTAAACACAACCTCTCTTCCCGTTGGATGCAATGTACCTAAAGAAGTTTGAGGGGTAAAACTTTCAGCATCAAGCATGCCCGGATCTAGCGATCCCTGATAAGTGATCTCCCCCTTGAGATCCTGTGAGATGTTAAAGGTAAATTTCTTTATTCCATCGGGCAGCATTGAGATACTAAGATTGCTGCCTTCGCTGGGAGCCAAGATTCCAACGGAATCCCCTATTTGTTTGTTGGTATCTGACCTTTTGTACCTAATCTCTACAGCGCCATCGTTTACGGGCTTTACACTCGCCAGAAAGTCGTCTTTTTGTAAAGGGATCGGTCCACTAATCTTTGAAGGCGACGAACCAAGCTCCGGCATATATCTTTGTACTATTTGGTCGTAAATGATGTCAGCAAGACCTATACCCCCTTGGGTCGCCCAATCATCCGCATAGTGGTCATCGAGTTGTTCGCGAAATATTTTTTCTCCCATAGATGCAGGCATCCATTCGCTTTCTGGAACTGTTGATCTCATTTCTTTAATCATTTGTCTGAGAAACTGCGATTCGAACATCTTTGCTGCGCCTGCAATTTGCGGATTCTTAGTCGTCTGCGTGTTCGGGCGCGCAGCTTGTTTTTGGCTCTGAGTAACATCCTGATTTATCGTTCTCGTAATAGGCATTTGAGCTTTGCTAACGTTCATGTGCTCTGCCTAAGAGAAAAAATAAAAGAGGGAGATGGATCAGACGTCCGTGCATCCTGCACTTCGCTCCGCAAAATGGGCTTAGCCTGCTCTGGCGTGCTGACATCTTGCCTCTGTTTCCTGCTGAGAAACTTTAGCGTCCATCCTTGGTCTGAAACCTCTAACCCACCCCCCGGGCCATGACGCGTCCATGTGTCAGGGCCATACTTAGATTCTATATTTGATTCAAAAACTGCCCAACTTTTTTTCACAAAATGTCCAGTTCCCCGTGCAAAGCTCCAGCTGATTTTATACTTTGCAAGATGACGATCAGGTCCTTAGGCGTAATTCCTAGACCATTAAGTGCATTGACAAGCTCACCCACATTGGCTTCTGGCTCCAACAAGAAAACATTTTGTGATTTGCCGTCTTTCTTTTTCTTATCTCCTCCGCCCACTGTTAAACTCAGTCCTTCGTGAGTCAAAGCCACTTCAGAAATGCGAACGTGCTTTCCCATCACGATGGTGCCAGTTCTTTGGTTTACAACTACTTTTGCTTTTTGATCCGGATGAAGCTTCAAGTTTTCGATGAGAGCAAGAAACTCGACTGCATTGCCTTCGTATTGAAAAGGAACAACCATATCGATAGTTGAACTATCTTTTGCTGTTGCATATTGCCCGCCCAGGTCAGCATTGACAGTCTTCACCAGTCTAGCCGCGGTGGTAAAATCAGGGTTGTGGAGTGTTAATCTAAACATTTTCTTTGAAGCGAAATCCGTATCTAAATCTCGCTCAATTATCGCGCCCCCGCTGATTCTGCCCACGGTTAGATGTGGCTTTGAACCTTTGGATGTTTCGCCCACAATTACTGAGCCCTGCGCCACTGCGAACACTTGTTGATTGGCCGCACGCAGAGGGGTTTGGACCAATGTTCCGCCTCTTAAGCTGGAAGCATCGCCGATTGAGTTCACCGTTATGTCTAAGGTATTGCCTGCGCGAGCAAATGGTGGAAGCTCTGCAGTTATAAGTACTGCAGCAACATTCTTGCTGACCACTTCCTTTGAATCGAGCTTAAGGCCGAGTGACTCGAACATACGCGCCAGACTCTTAGAGGTGAATTCCATTTTGCCATCACCCGTGCCGCCCAGTCCTACCACAAGCCCGTAACCAATTAACTGATTTGCCCGAACGCCCCGAACATTGGCGAGGTCCTTAACTCGTATGCCATCACTTATAGTTGTCTGTTCATTAAGTTTGACCGCATCTGGTGGTGGCGCAACCGCTACTCCTGCCGCAAGCAGAACTTTCGCGAAGGGTTCTTTTAGTTTGGTGTTTATCATTTGAAGTCCTTAGAGAGACTAACAATATCAAAGCGCGGCTCTATCATCTTAGTCGCGAGAACTTTAGTATCGTTGATATCTTTTGAGTGAACGGTGCCTGCCATGATTACTCGAAACTCGTTTTTACCTATCATCAAATTCTGATAACCTTTAATTCGGTAGCTCCCATTATCAAGCTGTTCAACAATCTTTCCGGGTATAGCTGACACATCAAACTTGAAATCTTCTTGGGGCTTCTTGTTGGCCGCCTGGGCTGCAGGTGCCGCTCCTTTATCATCTTTCTTTGCGCCTGATTCGGCTAATTTAGGATCAGCCTCTTCGCCTCCTGCCTCTTTGAGAGAAGCCAATTCGCGCTCTTTAAGAAGGCTTGCAATAACTTGCGCTTTTGCCTCAATTTGTTTCTTCGGTTCACCGTCTAATTCCACACTGATTGGGTCGCCCAGCAAACGAACAGAGTTGGGCGCAAACAGATAGCTTGATTGACCGTCCATAACCCAAAGTGAACTGGAGTTTCCATCAAGATTCGCCTCTGACTCAAAACGATCTTTAGTCATGCGGCGATATTCAACTATTTCGTCATCGACCGGAAGATAGTTGTTCTCTGAATATAACGTGCCCGGCTTCGCATTTGGTTTATAAGTCTGACTATTGACATCTTCGGTATCGCCCGAAAAAAATGATTTCATCTTCCTGCCAAAACTTGAACATCCGCAGAGAGTAAACAAAAGTGTCGTGATTAGAAAAAATCTACAGAACTTCAACCAGCCCCTCCCCAATAACCTTCGCCTTCAATACCGAAGCCCCGCTGGGACTGGCCACATTCACCCAATCTCCAATCTGCCCACTGCTTTTTGAAACTGTCTTCAGTTCAACCTTCATTTTTGAACTCTGATAGATTGCAGAAACAGGAGCGCCCTTTTCTACTAAGTAGACAGGCTCCAAAAAACGAGACCATATTGGTTCGTTAAGTTTAAGGGGTCGCTTTATTCGCCGACCAATTAGGTGTTCCTTGGTAGGAACACCATCCCGCAGAATATCCAAGCGCACTGTTCGATATTCGAAATCACTGCTAGTGATTCTCTGGCCAGACCCAATGAGTTTAACGGCCACAGGTAACTCTTTGGTGATTTCAATTTTTTGATTTAACCAGTGCCGCCGAATCAACAGGCCCATCCGGCTTATCTCTAGTTTGAATAAAACAGAGTTAGTTAGAGTTTTGTTTTCAAGTGCGATGCGCCATTCTTCATCCTTTGCAGGTGCTTCCGGGAGCGTGATCTCGTGTAAAAGAAGAAATTGGCAGTCGGCGCACGAATCCTGCAGTCGCTGGAGCATCTCCCTTTTAATATTACTCTCACTAAATGTGTCGTTTTCATTTTCAACTATTAGAAATTCGGGAACATTCATCGCTACGGCGATATCTCCACGAAGGCAATTGGCCATTTTATCGCTGACGTGATCACCTCGTACCTTGAAAGTCTGCGAATTGAGTCTTTGCGGGATAACCGGCTGCTCGAGGCAATCTTTTGAAAAGTAATGTAAGTCCTTCTCTTCTAATAGTTCTGAAAGTTTGGCTTCCTTGTCGAAAACATTCTCTGACTTAAACCGAATGTTGATCACCACGCCTAAATCTTTTTCTTTACCCTGCACGACTGAAGTGAGCCAGACCGACGCTGCAGCTGTAAGTATTAATAAAGTGGCAGTGCTCAATCTATCCATTATTAAAACGTTCTATCCTTATCTAAGATTGTTAACTGTTTGAAGCATTTGATCGGCAGCGGAGATCACTTTTGAATTTGTTTCGAAGCCTCTCTGCGCTCCAATCATGTCCACCATCGACTCAACTATATTTACATTGCTCCCTTCAAGCTGACCCTGAGCAATTCCCCCAAGGCCATTTGTTCCCGGAACACCTTGATTTGGCTGACCGCTTGCCAATGTAGGTAAGAAAACATTTTTTCCATTGGCCCTCAATCCAGTCGGATTTACGAAATTCACAATCTCTATCTGCCCCACATTCTCGGGGGCCTGCCCAGCTGCGATGCTTACCGACACCTGTCCATCACCTGAAATGTCTACGCCAATAGCGTTTGGTGGAATTGTAATCTCTGGCAAAAGAGCGTGGCCATTCTTGTCAACAACGCGACCATCAGCTGATTTTCTAAATGAGCCATCTCTTGTGTAGCCTATCTGCCCGTCAGGCAATTGAACCATAAACAAACCGTCACCTTCGATCTGCATATCGAAGGGGTTGTTTGTGATCTTTGCAGAACCTATCTTAAAATCTTTCTGTACTGATGCTGTCTTTACTCCCAATCCAACTTGAACGCCCGTTGGAGTATTTGTGTTTTCGCCGACGACAGAGCCGGGCTCCTTTTGAGTTTGGTACATTAAATCTTCAAATTCTGCGCGGCTTTGCTTAAAGCCGGTCGTATTGACGTTCGATATGTTGTTGGCGATGACATCCATATTCGTTTGCTGAGCTTGCATTCCGGTTGCAGCTGTGTTCAGCGCTTTAATCATCTCGCCCCCTTGTGGTTATACCCATCTCACATCCCTTTTTAGTCTAGCCTTGGTATCGTGTTTGCGATTTTTTCACTCATTGCATCGTAGGCTTTCACGGCCCTCTGGTTTGTATCAAACACGCGGTGAGCCTGAATGAGATCTGACATTTCTTTAATAACTTCCACATTGCTAAGCTCGAGTGTGCCCTGTTGAACTGTGTAACCCCCTGGAGCGTTTAGAATGTTTGCTGCCTCAGGCGGCATATAGAGAAGCTGCCCCTCTTTTCTCAACTGGGTTGGCTCAACAACATTTACAACAGATAGTGTAGCCAACGGTTCGCCATCCTGAATAATTTGACCGCTGTTATCAATTGTTACAGGAGAATTTGTGAGACGAACTTCACGCCCTTGGGGCTCATTTGTGCCCTCTGCTCGCTGCAAAACTAAGTCTCCATTTCTTGTAACGAGCCTACCGTCTTGATCCACTCTGAACGCTCCCGCTCTGGTGAGTCTGACTCCCCTTGGAGTGAGAACTTCGAAGTAGCCATTACCATTAATGGCTAAATCTAGTGGATTACCTGTAGTCTTGAAGCTTCCCTGCGAGTGATCGGTGAATGTGCCCACATTGGCCACTGGCGTTCGCTCTGACCCCTGAGTGTCATAAAACGACTCCATGCTTGCCGGCACCTTAGGTACGTTTAATTCTTGAGAGGCCTGCTCGTAGGAAGTCAGATATTCTTTGAACACTTGTTCATCGCGCTTAAAGGCCGGGGTGCTGGCGTTCGCAATATTGTTTGCAATCGTATCAATCTTTTGAGATTGGGCGATTGCACCACTCATTGCTGTGTATATTCCTTTAATGGACATTAAACCCCCGCAACTTTCAGTTGAGCAAATTGCATTCCACTAGACGAAAGCCCGTGGCCAATTGAAGTAACTGCATTCAGTTGCTCCTTAGCGCTGCTTTTGCGGTGCAGATGCGCCAAATTCGTGACACTACCGTCAATATGCTGATTGAATGTGAGAAGCAGTCTTAAACCAGACTTGAATCGTGTTCCTCGATTGAGACTTTCACTCTCTTGGTACTTCGATAGATACTAGAGAAGATGTTAGCTTCAATGAAAATCATCAAGGGCACTCAATGCCATTAAGAGAGGCGCAAAAAAGCTCGCAAGCAAAGTCTCCTGCGCCTTGCCAGGCTCAGAGGCAAACAAGCTGGCTACACTTCGGAGCGCCTTTGATCCTATTTGTCGGGGCACTGGTGCCCTTTATAGCAAGCAGTTCTTTGAAGCTCTCCTCTCATGAAATCCAAAAGCCCCAGCCGCCACTGACAATTCGTATTCAAAAACCTCTTCAAGTAAAAAGCACGAAGCCTCTTTCGATAGCCGTTGACCCAGTTGATGAGGTAAGACACTGGGTTAATTTTTATTCAACTACCGGTAGAGGGACTTTTCAGCGTTGGCTCAATCGAAGCTCAGAAAGAATAATTGAAATTCAGAAGATCCTAGCAAGCCAAGGTCTACCGAAGGATTTGGCTTATATGGTGATGATAGAAAGTGGCTTTCAGGTCAATGCTGTAAGCCCCAAAAAAGCTGTTGGCCCGTGGCAGTTCATGAAACCCACAGGTAAGCGGTTTGGACTCACGATAAATGAGTGGCTTGATGAAAGAAGAAACTATTCAAAAAGTTCCGTCGCTGCGGCCAAATATTTGAAGGTGCTTTTTCAAGAGTTTCAAGACTGGAAGCTTGCAACTGCTTCTTACAACGCTGGCGAGAACTACATTAAAAGAATCACTCGAAATCACGATACAAAAAGTTTCTGGCGACTTTCACGAGCTGGCGCCCTCTATGATGAGACGCGCGACTATGTGCCGAAGTTCTTAGCCGCACTTGTTATAGCGAAGGCGCCGCACTTGTATGGGTTTAAGATTCCAAGCCCGACTATAAACAAAGCAGATACCACACACATTTGGGTTCCCGGTGGCACACATCTAGATTTAATAGCTGTCACGGCTGGTTTAAGCCCAAAAGAGCTCAGAGAGCTAAATGCCGAATTGATAAGAGGTTATGTGCCTCACTATGTAAGTCAGTTTAGAATACAAATTCCACTCAAGGCCTCTCGCCCAATCAGCGCTTACTTACGAAGAACCATCGCTGCACGCGAACGCACTCCCGACTCTAACTCTACTTTTTAAGTCTACTTGCGGGATTCACTCGAAGTGATAGGCCAAACCCACTCAATCCTCATACCCAAAAAAGTTCCCTCATTGCCTGCACTTGTATGAATTCGTCCAAGTTTTTGACTTCTCACCGTTCTAACAACTGGTCTTGACCAACTAACAGTACGGTGAGAACACGAAACTGCGTGTTAAAGAACTTGATCGAATGCGGTAGCGTGGGACATAAGGTAACCTTGAACAATATGGAAAATACGATCTCCGTTTACAAGTTTGGCGGCAGCAGCCTTGCGACCGCCGAGCATATCTTGGCCGCTGCAAGAAGGGTGCAATCTTGCCTCGGCGCCAAGCGAAAAGCCATTGTCGTCGTCAGTGCCATGGGAGCAGAAACCGACAGACTCTACCAATTAGCCAGAAAGGTTGCTCCGATACCTTCAGGTCGAGAACTCGACATGCTTGTCTCAACAGGCGAGAGAGTGAGTATGGCGCTACTGTCTATGGCACTGAACGAAATCGGAGTGAAGGCAGTCAGCTTTACTGGTAGCCAAGCTGGAATCATAACGAGCGAGGCACACTCGAGCGCCCAGATTCTAGAAATCACGCCCGTGCGAGTCTTAGAAGCTTTCGAAACAAATCGAGTTGTTGTGATAGCCGGTTTCCAAGGTGTTTCTAAAAGACTAAAAGAAGTAACCACACTTGGCCGAGGTGGCTCCGATTTGACGGCGGTTGCCTACTCTATTGCACTTAAGGCAACTCACTGTGAGTTTATGAAAGAGCTCCCTGGGTTTTTCACTGCAGACCCCAAGATAGTTCCAACAGCGAAACACGTTCAAAAGATTCCTTCGGCACTCTTATTAGAATGCACATACTGGGGAGCAAAAGTTCTGCATCACAGATGTGTTGAGCTTGCTCACGCGCAAGAACTTCTTTTAAGACTGTCGACTTCTCATGAACCTGGTTTTGAATCTGGAGAAACGAATAGCGAGGTCTTTCCGATAAACTACGAGTTGTGGGGCAAGAGAGTAGAAAAAGGGAGCTTACCCTCAATTGATTCACAAAAACAATCGAACCCTCAAGGGCAGCCACTAATAAGGAGTAACGAGATGAATACAAACGCAAGCAGCCTTTCTTTAAGCGCTGCAAACGTGTCTATAGAGAAAAAAGAAATATTTGCTATAAGCGGTTTTAAAAATGCGTTGCTACTTAAGGCAGCGGCTCCTTCAATCAGCGAACTCTTAGAAATGTTTTCAGCATGTTTAGGTGGTGAAGAGGTCTCTTGGCCGCAGCTTCTTTACGTTGGTTGCGACAACCACGCCGGCGAGATTATTTGCGCTGGAAGCCCAGATTTACTTCGCTGGGTAGAAGCGAAAATCCAAAACTTGAATCAACTCGAACTAAAAGACACTTGGCATGTTACGCCCATTGCTACCGTAAGCGTTTCTTCGACAGCTTCTGTCGGCACTGACTACATAGCTAAGCTCAGCCAACAATTGAAAGATCAACCCAAAGCCAGCGAGCGCATATTAATGAGCCCCATGAGTGCAACTTTTTTAGTCCCACGAGATCACTTTGAGCAGTGGACCCGAAGGCTCCACGAACTCAGCCAGAGTTTTTAACCCCTCAAAAACGTTATTTCTTTTCTTTATCTCGGCGCATGAGCTCTGCGGCCATGTTGCTTCGAGGAAGACCAAGTTGAAAATCTAATGACGGTTTAAACTCTATAACTCGGTCGCGCCCCTCGCGTTTGGCTTGATAAAGAGCGTGATCAGCCGCCCTTACCATAGCCCTTGAATCTACTTCGAGTTCTGGGTCCGACATAGCAATCCCCATACTTGCGGTAAGTTTTATTTCATCTGCCCCGCTGACAAAATTTTCTTCGCGAACCAGTTCATTGAGGCGTTCGCAAAACCTAACTGCTCCCTCACGATTCGACTCCGTAAGCACAATCAAAAACTCATCCCCACCGTATCGTGCGGCAAAATCGACGGAGCGGATATTATCTTTTATAATCTTTCCGACTTCACTGAGTACATAACTACCAAACAAGTGGTCGTGATTGTCATTAACAAGTTTAAAGTGATCCATATCCATCATAATAACCGCAAGACTATGACCAAACCGCTTCCCTCTCTCAAGCTCGTGATCGAGCTTTTGATAGAGCGAACGCATATTAAAGAGTCCGGTCAAATCGTCTCTGTCTACCAAACCCTTTAGCTGCTGGTTGGCCACTCTGAGCTGATCATTCAGATCTTTAATCCTTAACTGAGAGCGAATGCGAGCAAGCAGTTCTTTGAGGTTGTAAGGCTTTCGAATATAGTCGTCTGCCCCACAATCAAGTCCGTGCACGACTTCATCAACTTGTGATTTCGCTGAGAGAAACATGGTCGCAACATACTCTTTGCGACCTCGCAGATACTTAAGTGTGTCGATTCCGCTGAGCCCGGGCATTTGAACATCAAGCAACACCAAATCTGGCTGTGCTTCTTTGATTTTCTCTATAGCAGTCTTCCCGTCAGTCACAAGGATGGCCACGTAGCCCTCGGCCTCAAGTGCCCGACTTACTGCCCTCAAAGCATCCTTGTCATCGTCGACCACCAAAATTCTTCTGTCTGCTGCTGGGATCATTGCGCGTTCCTACACATCCTGTTATTTTCTCGTCCATGGCCCACAATCATCAAGAAATAGAGAAAAAGTGGCAGAAAGTCTGGCAAGACCAAAAGACCTTTGTCGCCTCACAAGAATCAAATAAGCCCAAGTATTACATCTTGGATATGTTTCCGTACCCATCTTCAGATGGCTTACACGTCGGGCATCCCGTCGGGTATACCGCGACCGACATTATAGCGAGGTACAAGCGATGCCAAGGATTCAACGTGCTCCATCCTATGGGCTGGGACGCATTCGGTCTGCCAGCTGAGCAATTCGCTATTAAAACCGGGATTCACCCAGCTACGACAACCCAAAAATCTATAGCTAACTTTAAAAGGCAGCTTCATGCCTTGGGGTTCAGCTTTGATTGGAGCAAAGAGATATCAACTTGTGATCCCAGCTTTTACAAATGGACTCAGTTCTTGTTTTTGAAGCTTTTCGAGAAGGGCCTCGCTTACCAAAAAGAGGTACCAGTTAACTGGTGCCCAGCACTCAGAACCGTCTTGGCCAATGAAGAAGTCGTTGATGGTAAAAGCGAGCGAGGTGGCCACCCCGTTGTACGAGTGCCGATGAAACAGTGGATGCTCAAAATCACAGACTATGCAGAGCGACTACTTGAAGGACTGGATAATTTAGATTGGAGCGAGCGCACAAAAGACGGTCAGCGAAATTGGATCGGCAAAAGTGTAGGAGCCGAGGTGCACTTCAAAATTGTGGGTACAAAAAAGACCCTCAATGTTTTTACAACTCGGCCCGACACTCTTTTTGGAGCGACGTTTATGGTTCTAGCTCCGGAGCATCCGCTCGTTGCTGAAATCACCACTTCGGCTCAACTCGCGATCGTTGAAGATTACAAGAAAAGCGCTGCTTCCAAGAGTGAAGTCGATCGCCAGACTGCAAAGACGAAGTCGGGCGTGTTCGTCGGAAGTTACGCACTGAATCCACTGACTCATCAACAAATTCCTATTTGGATTGCTGACTACGTGTTGATGGACTACGGCACCGGCGCCATCATGGCAGTGCCAGCCCACGACGAGCGAGACTTCGAATTTGCAACCCAGTACCAGTTGCCGATACAGCGGGTCATCGCGGGCGGCGAACTCCCCTACACATCAGAAGGGACACTTTGTAACTCTGATGGCTTTGATGGAACCTCCTCTACGGAGGCCATCGAAAAAATTACGCACTTCCTAGAGAGCGAGGGTATTGGAAAAAAGCGAGTGCAATACAAGCTGAGAGACTGGCTTTTTAGTCGGCAGCGCTATTGGGGTGAGCCCTTTCCGATAATCAAGAAACCTGACGGAGAGCTTGTGGGCGTTCCGCCAAATGAGCTGCCTGTTGTTTTGCCCGACGTAAAAGACTTTCAACCATCTGAGGATGGCAAAGCTCCTCTTTCAAAGGCGGTAGATTGGATCAACTACGATAGCAATGGACTGCAGGGCCAGAGAGAAACCGACACAATGCCAGGATCAGCCGGAAGCTCTTGGTACTTTTTAAGGTATATTGATCCTAACAACAACTTTGCCCCTTTTTCTCCTGAGGCGCAGAGCTACTGGATGCCCGTAGACCTTTATTTAGGAGGAGCCGAACACACGGTCGGTCACTTGCTCTACGCACGATTTTGGCAAAAGGTACTCTTTGACTGCGGGCTTGTGAGCCACGATGAGCCCTTTAAGAAGCTCGTTCACCAGGGAATGCTCCTCGGTGAGGATGGCGAAAAGATGTCGAAGTCTCGAGGGAATGTGATAAATCCCGATGAAATTGTTAAGGAGTTCGGAGCAGATTCCCTGCGGACTTACCTTATGTTTATGGGCCCGCTTGAAAAAGACAAACCTTGGTCAACCTCTGGACTCGAAGGAGTAAGGAGGTTCCTAAACCGTATTTGGCGAGCCATGTTCGACGAGCAAGGAAACCCTCTGTTTAAGGATGAACCGCTGTCAGCCGACTTACAAAAAGCTCTTCACAAAACAATTAAGAAGGTCACAGAAGATATTGAAAGGCTCAATTTTAATACGGCGATTAGCCAAATGATGATTCTCGTTAATGAACTCTACAAAACGGACGCTCGCCCGAGAGAACTTTTTAAAGTGCTCAGCCAACTTCTCATGCCTTTTGCGCCTCATTTGGCGGAGGAGCTGTGGAGTCGTCTTGGCGAAAGTGGACTCGTCAGCATCGCACCTTGGCCAAAATGGCATCCTGATTTTGTTACCGAGGATGAAGTTGAGATAGGAGTACAAGTGCTTGGAAAAATGCGAGGCACCCTCAGGGTTTCACTGGATACCACCGAAGAAGAGGTTGTCAAAAAGGCTTTAGAAATCCAGGCGGTGACCAATGCTGTTGGCGCCAAGCCCCTTAAGAAGGTCATTTACAAGCCCGGAAAGATTTTGAATCTCATTGTGTAGGTGTCCCCACGCGGGGACTCTACGCGCGAGCGGCATTTTCACTGGGTACATTAAGAGAAACTTCAAAAAGGAAAGTTTAGTAACTTTACCGCCTTCCGACTCCGACAAAAATCCTAAATTAACTAGGCTCGTCCAGAAATAATTGTTAGATTGCCCCCGGTAAGGCCCATCAGTATTGGCTCTAGCGAGTGGAGAATAAAAATGTCGACATCCCCGACAACTGAAAATCAGGTTCGAAGTGTTTCAACAACCTCTGAAGCCGAGTGGACAAGGGCCGACAGCTCCTCACTCTACGGCGTCGATCTGTGGGGCGCCGGTTACTTTCGAGTGAATGAGCGAGGCAACGTCAGTGTGACTCCAAAAGGCGAAAAGGGCCCTCAAGTAGATTTGACAGATCTTGTTGCAGATCTTATGGACAGGGGCATAAGACCTCCTATTCTCATTCGCTTTCCAGACATAGTTCGCTCACGCGTAGAGCTCCTCGCAGGATGTTTTCAAAATGCCATCACCGAGTATGGATACAAGGGGCTATACAAAGCTGTTTACCCGATCAAAGTGAACCAACAACGCCACCTCGTATCAGCAATACTAGAAAGCGGGCGCCGCTTTGATCTTGGGCTTGAATGCGGGAGCAAACCAGAGCTTTTGGTGGCATTGGCACTCATGGACAATCCCGATGCTCTGCTCATTTGCAACGGCTTTAAAGACGCCGAGTATGTCGAAACGGCGATTCTCGCCCGAAAACTCGGAAGAAAAGCGATCCTTGTTGTCGATAGGGCCAGCGAGCTTCCGTTAATTATTGAGAAAGCGAAAAAGCTAAATGCGACTCCCAAAATTGGACTAAGGGCCAAACTCGATTCGAAGGGCGCTGGTCGCTGGGTAGAAAGTTCTGGCGCTAAATCCAAATTTGGCCTCACGTCAACAGAGATGGTCGAAGCACTTGAGCTACTCAAAAGAGAAAACATGCTTGAGATGCTAGAACTCGTGCATTTTCATATCGGGTCACAAATCACAAGTATTCAGGCCATCAAGGCTTCGCTCAATGAGGGCGCCAGGTTTTTTTGCGAACTTCACAAACTCGGCGCACCACTCAAATACATCGACGTTGGAGGCGGCCTAGGAGTTGACTACGACGGGTCTAGCTCTAGCAATAGCTCGATTAACTATTCTGAGCAGGAATACGCAAACGATGTGACTTTCACGATTCTAAGAACTTGCGATGAAATGGGAATTCCACATCCGAATATTATCACAGAGGCGGGGCGTGCTCTTGTGGCTCACCATTCGGTTTTGATATTTAATGTGCTCGGGGTTAATGAGCTCTCAAACGCACCAATGCCCTCGCCTGCCGCGAAAGAAGATCACCGCATTGTGCAATCTCTTTACGAGATCCTGTCGACTCTTAAAAGCAAAAACCTTGTAGAGTCTTTTCACGACGTACAACAACTAAAGAACGATACCTTGCAACTTTTTAACTACGGCTATCTTTCTTTAGAGCAGCGCTCAAAAGCAGAAGCTATTATCCGCAGCATACTTCGCAAAATGTCGGAGATCATAGAGGCCACGGGAGATTTTGAAGAACTTAAAGAAACACTATCGGCCGATCAAACAGACACTTACTTTTGCAACTTCTCGGTGTTTCAATCTGTTCCTGATTCTTGGGCAGTAGGCCATGTGTTCCCGGTAATGCCGATTCAATGCCTCAACGATAAGCCTACCAAAAGATGTGTGCTCGTGGATCTTACGTGCGACTCAGACGGCAAAATCGACACTTTTAGTGAACAAGGAGTTAAGAAAAACTACCTTGAAGTCCATCGTATGAAACCCAATGAGCCTTATTATATGGGAGTCTTTTTAATTGGCGCCTACCAAGAAATTCTCGGAGACCTACACAACCTCTTTGGCGACACTGATGCTGTACTTATTGGTATCTCAGAGGCCGGGTACACTGTAAACCACGTTGAAGAAGGTGACACTGTTGCAGAAGTTTTAAGTTATCTTCAATATAATAAAACAGAGCTATGTAATAGTGTTCGCCAGGCCACTGAGCGTAGTATTCAAGAGGGGCAGATTTCGAAAAATGAAGCCAGATTACTTATGCGCAATTACGAAGAGAATCTGACGGGCTACACTTACCTCGAAGAACCAGATGAACTGATGTCGTAGATTATCTATGACCAGCGGGTGCGAAAACTTCGGTAAAATTTAGCGATTAACCCTGTGCCCACCATCACCCCAGATACAACAAGCACAGAAGAGGCTAACATTCTCGCTGTGGGCTGCTCGCCCAGCAGATAATACGACAAGATCATTGATACTAAAGGTTGAATGTAAATGTAAATTGCTACCGTGCTTGAGTCGACCTTCTGAAGCGCCCAATTATTGAGTAGGTATGTCAACACCGATGGACCTAGAACCAAAAATGCAATGTTCGCGTACACTTGCCATCCAAAACTTTGCCAATCTGTTTGAACATAGCCGTGGACACCATAAATCCACACGGCAGGTAGGGCGATGCTAAACATCATGGTTGTCGATAAAATGGGGGAGACATTCTTCAGCGGACCTTTTGAATAAGCTAAATAAAAGCTGAAGCTGCAAGCATTCAAGAGGCAAAGTAAGTCGCCCGTAAGATATTGATTTGAGAACTCTAATTTATCAACTTCGAGAAGATAGAGCACGCCAATAAAGCTTAACAAAACACCAAGTGCTTTGAATAAGTTCATCTGTTCGCGTTTTAAGATAACAGAGAAGATCAAGGTCCAAATGGGAATAGACGTGTTCATGATGGCGGAGTGAGAAGGTATAGTGCGCTGAAGGCCTTCGATAAAGCTAATCTGATTAATGACAACACCAAATAGAGCGCAGACCCCCAAATGCCAAAATCGAAGCTTTAAATCTCCGCGCTTCTTCCAGACTGTTTTGCCAAAGAGAATCCAAAAAAATGCTGAGGTTAGGGTAACTCGCAGAGCAATCCAGGCACCTGGCTCCATACTGAAAAGCAATATTTTGCCAAAAACATAGCTCACCCCAAAGAGCAAGCTGACAAACGCTAGGCCTAAATGTACGCCAATCACATATCCTCTAGAAGAGTGTTAAGGAGTAGTTCCTTGCCATCGAGTGTAACCTCTTTTAGCCAAATACCCTGTGGATAAATGACACAGGTGATTCCCGATTCACACCCCCCCAAACAACCCGACGCGGACACTTTATACTCTCCCCAAAGCCCTCGGTCTCTTAAGCTCGTTTTAAGCGAATCTCGCAATTCTTTGCCGCCCTTAGAATAACAGCACGGCCCATTTGGCTTTTGATTCGTGCAAACAAACATATGATGCTTTAACCGAGAATCCTTTTCTCGCTTCATAGACCACCAAATCATTTATCTGTGAGTTTAAGATCTTCTGTCAGTAGCTCATTCTTTGCGCGTTTTTTCGAAGGAACCATTTCTCCCGTTCGAAACAAATGAATTAAGATGCCGAACAAAATTGGGCCGAGAAAGAGCCCCGGAAATCCAAAGCCAATTAGACCACCGATCACCGCGGTGAAAGCGATGAACGGATCCATCTGAGCTCCGGCCCTGAGCACAAGCGGGCGCACCAAATTATCTAGAATTCCCGTAAGAAAGGCGGCCACAGTCAAAATAAGTCCGACACTTGGTGTTTCCGATAGCAAATGGTAAATCGCTAATCCGAATGTTACTGGAGCTGTACCCAACAAAGGGATAAAAGACATTACGAAAACAGCGAAAGAAACAACTAAGGTCCCCTCTAGACCTGCGATAGAATACCCTATAGAAAATATGAGTGCTTGAGCAAGGCCAGTGATCAACATCGCTACAACCAAGGAGCGACAGAGTAAACGAAACGCTTTTAAAAGATCCTCAGTTTTTGTAGGAGTCCATGGCGAATGCGTATACGCCAGTCGAACCACCTCAGATCCGTGAAGAGTAAAGAAAAACAAGCTAACTATGAAAAACAAGGAGCTTAGCAATCCGGTGGGAATGCGCGCCAAAAGCGTACCCAAAATTTTTGTGAGTCTATCTCCTAACGCGGCCGCCATATCAATCAATGTCGCCTTCAGTTCCATAACATCAAAAGGCAAAATTGAGCCTACGCTTATAGCAAGTTCGTCGAAAGGAATCCTCGCGAACATCTGCGACCAGCCATCTCCGTCTAGAATACGATAGGCCTGCGGAATCTGAGCCAACAATGACCGTGCTCCGGCCACGAGCAGCAACCCCACTGGCACCAGCACTAACACCGTAGCAAGAGCAACCACAAAACTTGTAGCTGCCCATTCGCTCCATTTCTTCTCAACAAGATATGATTTGAAAGGAAAAAGAATTATTGCAAAAATCCCGCCCAAACTCACGTACGCAAGAAACGGCAACAAACAATACACAACGCCAGCGGCTACAGCCGCAACTATTGCCCATCGAATGAATAACTGACTACTCATGGGCCAAGAGCATATATGCGTTTAAAAGAAAAGACTAGAGCTTACTTATGCCGGGTCTCAGCTGTTTCATTAGGCGACTAGGTCTCGTCAGCAAAGTCGAACTGATAAATAGAGTCGATGTTGGTGCCGGGCCTCAAAATAACAAGATCTTTAAGCTCTCCTGAATTCAAACCGTAAACCCAACCATGAAGAGTCGGTCTCTGCTCAAACTTCCAAGCTTTTTGAACAATCGAAGTCTTTGCTAAGTTATGCACTTGCTCCACAACGTTTAGCTCTACGAGGCGATCAGCTTGTTTTATAGGATCGGTGATAAGATCTAGTTCACCTCTGTAAATCCTGTGAACATCTTTAATATTTCTTAGCCACTTATTGAGAAGTCCAAATCTATTGTGGGTAAGTGAAGCCCTTACGCCGCCACAACCGTAATGACCGCAAACGATAATATGCTTCACTTTCAAATAGTCTACCGCGAACTGCAGAACACTCAGCAAATTAAAATCTGTATGCACGACTACGTTTGCTATGTTTCGGTGTACAAATAACTCTCCCGGCTCAGTGCCAGTGATTTCCTCCGCTGGAACGCGACTATCCGAGCAACCAATCCAAAGAAATTCAGGTTTTTGCTCTTTTGCAAGTTGAGTAAAGAAATCCGGTTTGAGCTCTAATTTTTCTTTCATCCATGCTTTATTCGCCAAAAGGAGTTTTTTATAGCTTTCCATCTTACCTCAGTTTCTTCATAAAACTCGGATACTTTTTACCCTCTACGTTCGAAACAGAAAGTGTTACCCCGTTAAGATCGGCACTCTTCTTGTAATCTTCTAAAATATCGTAGATATCTTGATCGATGAAAGCCGCGCGAGACCCGTCTACCCACAACCTTGAACCTGCAGGAACTTTTGCGAGCTCTCTTTTCAGTCGGATCTTATTCAAAAACGAAACGTCTTTGGTGAAGCGTAAAAGATGATCTTTGCCGTCCGAAACAACCGATATCGATGAATAAGAATTGCTCAAAACCACAATCAAGATACCCACAAAAAGCCCGATGAGAACACCAGTCAAAAGGTCAGTTAACAGAATTGCGATTATTGTAACTACGAAAGGTACGAACTGATCTGGCCCGTCGCGATACACACTCATCACCAAACTCTTACTCGTCAGTTTGTAGCCGATGATTATCAGTATGCAGGCTAGGCTTGCGAGTGGAATCTGGTTAAGAACTGATGCAAAAATCCAAACAGCAAACAACAAAAACACTCCATGCAATATGGCCGAATAACGTGTTTTTGCTCCACTGTACACATTGGCTGAGCCTCGCACAATAACCGCTGTAAGTGGCAAGCCACCTAAAAATGCGCTTACCGTATTGCCCGCACCTTGAGCAAAGAGTTCTTTTCTCGAGTTTGAAATTCTGTGCATCGGGTCCAGTCGATCAATTGCCTCGACACTAAGAAGTGTCTCGATGCTCGCTACCACGGCAAGTACAAAACCAATCTTATAAATCGCTGGATTTGTAAAAGAGCTCCAGTCAGGGGACGTGCTTGAAAAGAGCCATAGCCCTTCTGTCAGGGGAATCTGCACAAGATGCTCATTAAGGATTGCTAACGGACTGCTGCCAAATGACATATTTAACAGAATGCCTATGACAACAACGATGAGAGGGCCAGGAACCCACTTAGCATTCGGTATCTTTTTAATAACAACTTTGTCCCAAACTATGAGAACAAAAAGAGAAATCACTGATAGCAAGACCGCGCCTGGATGGGCACTCAATACGGCCTTAACTATGTCTGCAAATGTGTTACTGCCCGTCGCCGAGAGAAAATCCAAGTTGCCTTCAAAAGTTTCATCTCTGCCGAGCGCGTGAGGGATTTGCTTAAGAATAATTAGAAGCCCTATGGCAGCAAGCATACCTTTAATCACGCTGGCCGGAAATATCCCTGCCACTCTATGAAGCTTGATAAGCGCAAACAGAATCTGAAGAACTCCACAAACAACTACAGCCAGCTGAAAAGTTTCAAAAGTTCCTAACTCTCTTATCCCGCTGGCGACAATAACAGTTAATCCAGCGGCAGGCCCGGATACGCTAAGTGCACTACCCGACAGAATGCCGACCAGAATTCCACCCACTACGCCAGCAATTAAACCCGAAACTAGCGGTGCTTCAGACGCCAAAGAGATTCCAAGACACAATGGAAGGGCTACGAGAAATACGACGAATGAGGCCGAGATGTCAGAGGCAAGACGGTCTATCTTCATAATTGAAGAATTAGGCTATTCGAACTTGCTTATGCTAACAACAAAGAAAAGGCGTTTTGCTGCGAGTAAGATACTAAAGTGCAGTTCCAGATTGGAACTCTTGCTAAAGACCTAAAGAGCACCTGCTTCAACGCTTTGAAACTGCACGCTTGCAGAAGTCAGTCCATCCGGTGATTTTACTTCAATTGTGTAAGTGTCATTGAAACTCGACGAAGATAAAGCGACTCGCTCTCTGTGCACCGTCGTAATCTGATCTTGAAATATCTGCTGAGCATTGCTTTTGTTAACAGACTCCACTTTTAATCCCACGCGTTCTTCGTTCGAGACGAATTTGAGAGTATATGATTCTGTAACCGCGATAGTATCATTTACAACCTCGATTGATTTAGGAACCTTGATGGACCATTCTTTTTTCTTTTCTGCTTTGAAACTTTTGCCGCTCATTCCACATTGGGGCAGTCTACTTTTTCGCTGAGTAACTTCTCCTTGAATCGAAACATGGGAGCTTTCTCCTGAAAGCGGGGCCGAAATAACAATGTCTACAAACTGAAAGGCATGGCGACCATTCGGCAAATAGTTAAGTGGTATCAGGATTCCGTCGCTTTGGGCCTTGCGAAGTTTATTGGGTACATAGCTATCTTCGCAGCTACTGGCAAAAACAATTTCTTCTTCTGCTTTAATTTGCTTTTCGTCGACTTTTTGACACGACGATAAGGCGAAAACCGCTGCTGCGATAATCAAAAATTCAAACCGAGACATCCTAAACTCCTGGTAGCGACGAATATGAGAGCAATAAATAGATAGTGGCAATTCCCATGCCTGAGCGCAAACATTTTACGACACAAGCTCACTCGCAGGGCCCTCTAATGGGCAGCAGAGGGAACGCCAACTCCTGAATCTCTTTGATTTGATCTTTATTTTAGGTAAAGCCCGTTTACGGCTCGCGCGTGTCTAATGTTTTAACAGCCACATGCCTCTTTCTGTTTTCGCCTAACTCTGTTCATTTGGGGGTAGGACATTTGATTTGAGGCGCTAGCGATCTCTCAAAGTAAACATGGATGGGCAGGCAGGCCCCTTTAGATTCATCAGCGTCTACAATGTCACCTCCAACGCCAACGACTTTGCATTTTGGATTCTCTTTGCTGAGGTTTGAACTCAAATTGTAGCATCGGTTAGCTTTGCAGTGCTGGAAGAACGGCCCGGCAACACGCGGATCCAGAACTGCTAACGATTTGTACTGTCCTTTTTCTACCTCTTCAGGGTTGCCAAGTATCCATGGATTGCGTCTTAAAAAGTCTTCACCACCCAAAACGAGCTCCGTCGCCAGTTTGAGCGAATTCCTGTAGGCCAATTGGTTTCTTTTAAAAACGTCTCCTCTATCTCTTTGGGGTTGAATCGGACACAACGTTCTTTTGTAGTTTTCGGACAAATTCCCTTTTTTGTTTCTCTCTTCACTCCAAGGTTGAAATTGCTTTCCTTCGACGGCGACGCAGCTGGGGCCGTCGCAAAGCAATTCGGATATCTGATATTGAAAGTCCTTTTCATTCAAAGTGCTATATTTATGAGCCGTAAAATCTGATCTCTGATAGTTTCCAAAAAGTTCAAACGTGTCGCCATTTGCTTGGTGAGAGGCCGGATTTGCACGAAATGAAGGTTCTTTTTTAGCAAAGTACGCTCTCTCAGCAATAACCCGTGCGACAATTTGGCCTTGCCCTGGATGAAAAACGTTTCTTCCAGCCCCATCGCTTTGCACTTGGCAGTCTCTCGACTCGGCCCATATAGTTCGAGTTACTGCATCGATATCATAAAGTTCTTTAAGATCAATTCCGGTGTTGTTTTTCAGTTGTTTATCGACGCTAGCACTCGCCTCATTAGCCAGACCCTCGGAAGCTAACACGTAGAAGGTTTTCATTGCCCATGCAATTTTATAGAGCCGTTCGTATTGGGCACTCATTAATTTGTCAGTAGACGGTTGCTTTGAAAAGTGAGTGTATTCATCCAATAGATGCGCAATCCCCATTTTACCAAGAATGTCGTCTAAAGTTTCTGCATAGTGGGGCAAAGGCTTACCGTGGCAGGTTAGTAAGTTTGCAAGCGGATCTTGGTACGCATTTTTATTTAGCGAAGCCACAGCCCGTGGGATTCTCTTTCTCTTTCTCTTTAACAAATCATTTGGCGGCTCACTTTTTTTTTCTTTGATAGGGGGCTTCGGTATTTTCCTTTGCGCTAGTACTTTTTTTAAACACTCCAGGTCCTGAGGCGCAATACATTGACCTGTTAGTTTTGTGAGAAGCTCTTCTCGAGGCGTTTCTTCAAGGGCCTTACCTCTGTTAGCACTGCTCGGGTAACCAACCTCGTTAAACGCCACATTCCCGCCCTTCAACCCTGTCTCGAGTGAAGCTATCTTAGAATCGCCTTTCCCAACGTACTCTAACTGGTCAGCATTAGCGTCAATAGTCGGCGGGAGTTCACTTTGACACTTACGAGCCACAGACGAGTCGGACCCGCAGCTCCGCAGGCATTTTCTCAACATTTGAGTTTGATTTACATCTCCGAATCGCTGCTCTATTTCATCAATACTCAATCCGGCTTTTATCATCGTAGAAATCATATGGTATTTGGGAGTGTGATGTTCAGACGAAGATTGAATTTTTGGATTTGGCTCAGAGTCCTTGCGATATCTAGGATCGGTTTTGCAGACTGATGCCGCTAAAAATTCGTTGTGGTCTTGAAAAAATCCACACGCCCTGCGGGCGCAGCCGTGGGGATCAGTCGTGTCATCCGGAAGCGCCAACACTTCAAACTTGTAGGAGAGTTTACCCCCCACCTTTTTTGATTTTTTTGTAGGCACAAGAATATGCGCAGCTGGAACTTTTGCTAAAGGCGAATTATCTTCTGATTTCAGCCCAGATCTCATTCTTACGCGATGAACAAAGTAATCTGTTTTGGATTCGCTTTTAAATAAACCCAGCAGCCCCGTGTTTGTTTCTGGTTTCGTCTCAGGAGTCTTAGTTCTAGTCTTACTGAGCGGGAGTCTTGGCAATTCACGCGACAGACGCGTAGAATCTTCTAAGGAAGGGGGCGTTTTGCTCGCTACCTCTAAAGTGGGCAAGACAGGAGCTAAAACCAAAATAGCTAACCAATGTGTATGGAATAACAAATTGTAAAACCGGATGTTGAGACGAGTTGCTTTCACCAAACAATTCTTCGGACAGTCTGGCCAATAAGAAGAGAAAAAAACTGGCCCGAGTTCGAAAGGTACTTCGAGTCTTATTGTACCTCAAAAAAATGATGGGGCCGGCCCTTCATGGCCAACCCCACAAAATATGATTGGTAAACTAAAATTGTGCGTATCTTTTGCTAACAGCTTCACGATGCTCAGCGCCTTCGATACTGAGTCTAGTCCATGGTATGGCCAGGAGCCTTTCCACTTCAATAATCTCCTCAGTCTCTTCGCATAAGCCGTAAGTGCCTTTTTCGATTCGAGCCAATGCGAATTCAATTTCGATAAGCTGTTTTCGAAGCCGCTCTTGCTGGCTTAAGGATTCACTCTCAACGAGCAAGCGCATAGTTTGGTCAGCCTCATCGCCCCCACGATCAAAGCTACTCAAATCGTCTTTGCGGTCACGCACTCGATTTAGAATGTCCTGCTTGGCATCCATCAGTCTCTTCTGGCATTGAAGTATTAACTTCTTGGATATACTTGCCATTCCCCCCCCCCTTACGCGAGTAAACCTTCACTCGCAAGTGAACTAGTTACACACAATCCCAAAAAAATGTGCAACACGAAAAAAGGCGATCGATCGTGTAACCTGTTGAAATAAATGAAATTTTAATAAGTCACAAACAAACATCTCGGCAGCATCGCAGGTGAGTTTAAGATCCTTAAAGTTTGAATTTAAGTTTTCAAGCAGCCGCAAACATCAACAGCGCTGATGAGGTTTGTATATAAACCTCAGTATTCACTCTCTAATTGATGAACTCTCGAATGTTTTTGTTTTGGCCAGCAGGACTTTAGGCCAGAGATGCTGTCATATTTTTGCTTAGATTTAAGTCTGAAATTTCACATTTAAGAATCTAAGAATACGGAGCAAAAAAAGTGATGGCTTAACGCGTAATCGGTTCCAAAATAGAACCGCAGAATCAAAAAGTTGGCTCAAGTCGAATAAAGGGCTGCTCCCAATTTGTCGAACGTAGCGAGCAAAAACAAAGATAGTGGTGTTAGGAGTAGGTAGTACCGATCGATGTGCCGACCAGGAGGCGCCGGGGACAGCGCGCTGAAAATAAAAAAAAGGTTTCCACAGAATTTTGTGGTGGCAGAAATCCAAAACCCGTTCTAGCTCTAGGTGGGTCGCCGTTATAACAACTTTAGGCTTCTCAGTCCAAAAATGCTGAGCCTGCTCACCATCGTCAGGGACAGCCCCCGTACTTATGCTTGTAGGGTTTTAATTTACTGATTCCACAAACCTATAGAAACCCTTACTGATTACTTTACCACGCAGAAAAGAATGCACAACGGGAAGCCATTACAGGCGATGTCTCATTTTGAAAAATCCCACCAAATCCGCAGATTTACAGGCGAATTTTTTTTGCCCATCCCAGCATAAAGCCCTGCGTCTCCAAAAGGTACCTGCTTCCCTTTGGTAGCGCTCCAGCGCTACCAAAGGGAAGCAGGTACCTTTGGAGATCGATTTTCGTGTGTCTCATATAAAGATTCCCGGTCGTAATTCCGATAAACTGTTTATATGAGCCGCTACTTTCAGTCTGTCTTATACAGCCTGTTTCTCATGAATGCCTTTTTGGGGTCGTCGGACTGGTTTACCACTTCGTTTGCCGCCAATTGGATTAGACTAGTATCGAGCACCACGGCTCATGCTGACACTGCTACGATCTCGCCCGCCGCGCCGCCTACCTCCCAGCCACCAATCACAATTGGCACCCCGCAGAGAACTGATACTGATCGCCTCGAAGATCAGATCAAATCTTGCCAGCCATCCTACCAGAAGTACGAATCTCAAGTGGCTACGGCCAGAGAAAAATGCGCAAAACTGCGAGTCACAAAGAAGCGCGGGACACTCATTCAAGACACTGAGTTATGTCAAAAAGCGGCTGAAGACTGTTTTGGGGCCATGAATAGTTATGTCTATTTTGGAAACCCCTCTGACAAAAAAAAGAGAAGGGATCAATCTAAGCGTGTCGGTGAAGAAATGGCTGATGCATGCCCTCCCTTTCAGATGCAAAAAATGAAACTAGAGGGTTCGATTCTCAAAGATCACCAAGATACAGTAAAGGACCTTGAGGATGACATTTTCAAATTGATGAAGAAAATCTCTGATTCCAAAATAAAATACGAAAAAGACAGTCTTGATATTCAGGCCCAAATCACAAAAGCTCAGCAAGATCAAAGAGCGGTGACAGAGGATATTCAACGAGCCTTGAGCAATCAGCAGCTACAAAACTCTCAGCAGGCTCAAAAGCTGCTATCAGCTTACCGGGAGCTACAAGCTCAGCTCGATCGACTGAGAACCTCTGATCTTCAAAAAGCCCGTACCGCCTACCTCAACAGCATTCAAGACACTTACCAAGACTGCATCTCAAAGGCTGAAGAGTCCTCAACAATGACTGTCAATGCTCTGGCTGCACAGGCAATGAACAACACTCACATACCTTTCGACTGGTTAATTCGTACAAAAGGACGATCTGAGCAAGAAAAACAGCAAATGATTGTTCGCTATCGTGCAGCTAAGTGTATGGAAGGGCCCGGAAAACTCGGGGACCTTCAAAAATTAGAAAGAGCCTACCAAGATGGACTCCGCGATATGCGATTAAAAGAGCAAGAGATATTAAGGCGTATCGAAGATGTCATCGCCCAGCGCGATCTACTTAATAGCGAACAAATTGTACTTTCACAGAATCTCACTCAGCAATCCAACACACAACTCAACAACCTAAGAAATACTATTCTACAACATATGAGGTCTATGGAGATTGCAGCTCAGCAGCACGGTGAAGAGATCGGGCTTTTGAACGCAGAACTTGCCAATAAGCATCAAGAGAAACTGAAATCCGAAAGTACACTCGTGGCACTGGGACTTGCCAATCTAAAAGACGTGCGTGGCGAGTACAGCAAGGCATTAGCGTCGTCAGACAACGGTCGTGACTCTATAAAGGCAACCGTCACTTTAGAAGAATACGACGAAGCACTAGAAAGCATTGGCAAAATAAATATTACCTTCAAAAAAGCACAAGATGACTGTCTTTGTAGCAAAGACGATTCAGGTAAAGTCAAAACTGATTTTGAGGCAGTTCTTGGTAGCCTTGCGCCAACAACCGGACAAAACAGCATTCTGGATGGCTATGTTAAACAAGCCCAACGAGCCTGTGAAGCTCTAAGCAAAAAAGAGTCCCGCGAAAGCACGACAGGTGACAGCACGGTATCGCAGGGGGGCAACTAAAACACTTGAAAGACTTGAGCCTGTCGCTACCACGCCCAACTCATGCTTAAGAGGCCACTGAGAATCTATTTTTGAGTCGTTGCATTGTCTTTGACCTAACAATTGAAGCCCTACCAACTTGTATCCTCTGACCTCTTCATTTACTCTTTTAGCCTATGGCAAAAAAATTGATTCTCGCGGTGTTTTCAATCGCTTTAATTGGCGCAATTTCGGCTGGCCTTTTTTTAGTTTGGATATCAGGAAGCCTTCCAAAACTTGTTACAGTCGAAGATTATAAACCCTTACTCGTTTCTGAAGTCTTCGACAGAAACGGAGAAAAAGTTGGAGAATTCTTTAGAGAACGAAGACTCATCGTACCTTTTGAAAAAATGCCTGAACAGATTGTTCAAGCCTTTATCTCGGCTGAAGACTCAAGCTTTTTCAATCATGGCGGAATCAACCTAGTTGCAATTTTCCGAGCCTTTGTAGCCAATGTGAAGGCCGGCCGCAAAGTTCAAGGCGGCAGCACCATCACCCAACAGGTAGCTCGCTCTCTTATGTTGACCTCAGAGAAAACCTATGACCGCAAGATACGCGAGATTTTGCTCTCTTACAAAATGGAGCAAAACCTTTCTAAGCAAGAGATTCTCTATCTTTACTTGAACCAAATCTATCTAGGGCAAGGAGCTTATGGCGTTGAAGCTGCCGCAAGGTCTTATTTTCGAAAACCCGTCGACCAACTAAACGTTGCAGAAGCGGCGCTATTGGCGGGTCTGCCTCAGGCGCCGACTCGGTATTCTCCATCGAACAATCCTGAAATGGCTAAGCAGCGGCAGGTTTACGTCTTAAGACGAATGAACGAAGAGGGGTACATTACCGACGAAGAGTTTGAGAAATGGAAGAATGAACCTTTGAAGTTTTTTGTTCGGACGGACTATAAAGATCGCGCTCCCTATTTTTTAGAAACGCTCAGGCAATACTTGGTCAATCAACTGGGAGAAACCGCCGTTCTCGATGAAGGGCTTCGTATACACACTTCTTTAGACCTCTCGGCTCAGGAACTTGCGCAAGAAGAAGTTCGTAAAGGATTAAGAGACACCGACAAACGACAGGGTTACCGCGGTCCGCTTCAGCATATCGAAGGCGACGAAGCCATCACTGAATTTCTCAAGGCCAATGAAGAGGGTCTCGTCAAGTCGGCCTCAGACTCACAGATTCTTCTGCCGGACGGCAGCGTTAATTACCTTGGTGATTTTGTTGATTTGAAAGCAGACCCAACTAAAAAGTCCGCAGCACTGATACCGATGGCAATCTCAAAGCTTCCGGCGCATCTTAAAGTAGGAGAGTTTTACAAAGGTCTCGTCAGCTCGGTAAACGACAAGAACGGTTTTGTCATTGTCGATCTTCCCGGCATAAAAGGCATGATCGACTTTGATACGATGACCTGGGCCAGAAAGCTAAATCCAGAAATTCGCTACGATTACGATCTCATCAAAAAACCTTCTCAAGCACTTAAAGCAGGTGACATCGTTCTAATCAGGATTGCCTCAGAGGGCATTTCGAGTGAACGCATCAAAAAGTGGCATAAAGAAACCACGGATTACTTTAAAAAAATCAAAAAACCTCTTCCAGCCACTGTACCTGACCTCGATAAGCTTGTTGCACTAGAACTGGAGCAAGAGCCTGTTGTTGAAGGAGCCCTTCTTAGCTTTGACCTACAAACAAAAGACATCGTTGCTATGGTGGGCGGCTATTCGTTTCAAGACACCCCATTTGGAAGAAAGGGAAGCCAGTTCAATCGCACGATTCAAGCTGTTAGGCAAACGGGCTCGGCTTTTAAACCCTTTGTTTACTTAGCCGGCCTTGACCGTGGGTACAGCCCCAACACCGTTATTGTGGATGCGCCCATCGTTTACAAAGATGACACAATTACCGAAGTGAAAGATTCCAACGATAGCCAAGACAACGAAGTCAAAGTATGGAAACCCGGAAACTACAATTCTCAGTTTGGTGGCGATATACTTTTTCGAAACGCCCTCATCGAATCCAAAAACATCCCGACCATAAAAATACTCGACAAAACAGGAGTCGACACTGTCGCAACCTATGTAAAGCGACTAGGCGTTTTTAGTCCGCTGAACATGGATCTCAGTCTTGGGCTCGGCTCATCTTCTACGACTCTTTACGAAATGACTCGAGCTTATGGTGTTTTTGCAAATCTAGGAAGGCGCCTCACACCTATAATGATTCGTAAAGTAATAACTGCCAGCGGAGAAGAAGTTTTGTCTGCTACGAGCTTGGATGAGCGATTCAAAACAGATCTCGAGAATTTAGCCCAAGAATTTGAAAAGAAACGAACCGAGACTTTAGCGTATTTAAATTCCACGGACGCAGCAAAACCGACAGATACGCCGCCAAAAGAAACTGGGGAAATGGGAGAAGCTGAAACGATTTTACCGGCCCATGAAGCGAAACGAAAAGGCCCACTGCCGCTCTATTTTGAGGATCCAGATCAGCTTATCTCCCCTCAAAGCGCTTATCTCATAACCTCAATACTTACCGGCGTCATCCGTGACCCTGGCGGAACAGGCGCTAGAGCGCGGGCCCTTGGCCGAACAGCTGCTGGTAAAACGGGCACTACAAGCGACTATTTTGATACGTGGTTCATTGGTTACACGCCACAATTCATTACGGGCGTATGGGTAGGTTTCGACGCCGAAAAGAGTTTGGGCCGCGGAGAGACGGGCTCTTCTACCGCCCTTCCAATATGGCTCGAAGTCATGAAAAAGCTTCACGATAATAGGGAGATTCGTGAGTTTTCAGTGCCATCAAAAATTGTATTCGCCAACATCGACGCCGAGGCAGGTCGCCTAGCCTCTTCTCGTTCGAAAGTAGTGGTGCGGCAGGCCTTTCTGGAGGGTACCGAACCTGGTACACAGCAAGAGGTTGAAAAGCGGCTCGACGACCAAGAAGAAAAAGAATTTTTAAAAGAAGATCTTGTCCAGTAAAGAAATACCTTCCAGTTAACTCGCGCGCCATGTGCGATGAGAAAGCTGAAGAAGCATTGCCCATGCGACGAAGAATGATAGGCACACGGTTTAAACAGGATTAGAATTACTCATGAACTCCATCAAGTTATGGGGTGTTCGACAAAACAATCTTAAGAATTTAAATGTCGAATTCCCATTATTTAAAATGACAGTGCTTTGCGGACCGAGCGGATCTGGCAAAAGCTCGCTGGCCTTTGAAACTCTCTATGCAGAAGGACAGCGCCGCTACATCGAAAGCTTATCCAGCTACGCTCGCCAGTTTTTACACAAAGCCCCGCAACCTCTCATTGAAGATATCGAAAATATTCCCCCGGCCCTTGCAATCGAACAACATAACTCTGTGAAGACGAGCCGATCGACTGTGGGCACACTTACAGAGCTGAATGATTATCTCAGATTGCTCTTTGAAAAAATCGGTAAACCTCACTGCCCCAATCATCACACGCCCATAGTTAAAGATCACCCTGGTCAAGTGGTAGACAAACTCTTCGAGCATTTCGACGGCGCCCGAGGGTATGTTTTGGCTCCCATTAAAAAGGCGCAGCTCACTCTTGACGATAAGAAGCTTGCTGGGCTTCTTCAAAAAGATGGTATAAAGAGATTTTTTGTCAATGGTGAAGTCGTCGACTTTGAAATAGGCACTCAATTGCCAAGCTCTGACTTTGAACTTGTCGTCGATCGAGTCGCAGTTACAAAAGATGATCGAGCAAGACTTTTAGATTCCGTCTCTCAGTGTTATCAACTCAGTCTTCGATATAACTCTAAGTATACGGGCGGCAAAATGCGCTTTCTGTCGACCGATCAAAGAGAGATGCGATTTACTGAAGAGAATGCCTGCTCGATCTGTGATTTTACTTTTCCAAAGATCACCTCAGCGTTTTTTAGTTTTAGCTCGCCCGTTGGAGCCTGCTCAACCTGCAGTGGATTCGGCAATCAGCTTGTGCTCGATGAGTTCAAAATAGTTCCCAAGCCATCCTTATCAATTAAGCAGGGGGCCCTTGCTCCATTTGAAATGCCCAGCGCCAAGCAAGATCGCAGAGAACTGCTTAAGTTTTGCGAGAAAGCTGGCGTTGACCCGCTTGTACCTTGGGAGAGTCTTTCACAAAAGGATCGCGAAACTGTTTGGAATGGTAGCGGCAAGTTTTCTGGGGTAAAAGGCCTCTTTGATTATCTTGAGACTAAGAAGTACAAAATGCACGTTCGCGTGTTTCTTTCGCGCTACAAAACGCAGCAGCTCTGCACAGTTTGTCACGGTAGCCGCTTAAGACCCGAGGCGGCTTTTGTACTCATCGGAAGCCATTCCATTCAAACTCTCTCAAAGTTAACTCTCGGAGAACTACTTCTTGAAATAGGAAAATTGGATCTTTCAAACTCAGAGGCAGCTCTCTCAAAAGACATTCGTTTGCAGCTCACCTCTCGCCTTAAGTTTTTGTCGGACGTTGGCGTACCTTATTTAAACTTGGATCGAGCTACGCGAACACTCTCCGGCGGAGAGTATCAGCGCATCCAATTGGCAAACCAGCTCGGGATGGGGCTTAGCCAAATTCTTTATGTGCTAGACGAGCCGACCATTGGGCTGCATCCGCGCGACAACCACCGTCTCATTGATGCGCTCAAGGGTCTCGTAGCCCTCAGAAACACTCTTGTCGTTGTAGAGCACGACGCTGATGTTATCAAATCGAGCGACTATGTTATCGAAATGGGGCCAGGATCTGGCCCATCGGGCGGCGAGATTGTTTACTCTGGCTCCACTAAAGATTTTTTAGAATCTAATGATTCTCTAACAGCCCGCTATCTTAATAGCCGCGCGCCCCTTGTTGAGATGCACGCAGCGAAATCCTTAGACTATGAGAATCTTAAGTTCTATGTGGGAATCAAAGGCGCCCGCGGACACAATTTAAAGAATATTAACGTAAAACTTCCTCTTAATAGCCTTGTTACGGTTGCGGGTGTTAGTGGGTCAGGTAAGTCGAGCCTCATCACACAGACGCTTTATCCGGCACTCCATTTGGCTCTCAAAAGAGAGCGTATCTCGGGCCTAGAGTATGACACTCTTGAAGGACACGAAAACCTGAGAGACGTCGTTCTTGTCGATCAAAGTTCTATTGGAAGGTCTTCAAGAAGCAATCCTTTGACGTATCTTAAGGTGTTTGACGAAGTCAGAAAACTCTTCGCAGCACTAAGTGATGCCATAGATTTGGGTTTCACTGCGGGTACGTTCAGCTTAAACGTCTCGGGCGGCAGATGCGACGCTTGTCAGGGCGACGGCGTACAAATTGTCGACATGTTGTTTATGGATGACGTCACACTGACCTGCGAAGAGTGCGGCGGAAAGCGCTACAACCCAGATGTTTTAACGGTTAGGTACAAGGGCAAAAACATAAACGAAGTACTTAATATGACGGTCCAAGAGGCTTCACTATTTTTTTCTGATAACAAAAATCTTAAGCGCGCACTTGGTATATTAAAAGATGTGGGGCTCGATCACATTCAGCTAGGTCAATCATCAAGCACCTTCTCTGGCGGCGAGCTTCAAAGGCTTAAGCTTGCCCGCGAGTTTATGCAAAGTACCCAAAGGGCTACGCTCTACATACTAGATGAGCCAACAACAGGTCTGCATTTTCGAGAGATAGAGCTACTACTCAAAGCCCTCTGTCGTCTGATACAAGCTGGCGGAAGCGTTATTATGATCGAGCACAACATGGATGTTATTAGAAACTCCGACTTTGTGATCGAGATTGGCCCTGAAGGCGGCGGTGAAGGTGGCCATCTTCTCTTCGCAGGGGCTCCAAAAGATCTCATTGCCGTCAAAAGCTCGCCCACCGCCAAATATCTTGAGCCCTACTTCTCTGCAAAGAAAGAAAAGAAGCCGAACACCGGGCCATTTAGTGAGGCCGTTAAGTGATTCGCTTTTATTTCTACTCATGCGCCCCGGTTTGTGCAATAAGCCAAGGTCAGATGAAGTCGTTTGAAAGGCTGAGATGAACTGGATCGCCGCAAAGAAACTCTACCCCTACATAATCCCTTATAGGCGTCAGTTTTTTTTCGCCATTTTTATAGGACTATTGTTTGCCCTGACGAGCGGACTTCCGGCCGTTCTCGGAAAGTATCTTATCGATGATGGCTTTGTAAAAAAGAACATCTCGCTACTCACCTGGTCGTGTGTTGCGATTGTGGTCCTTTATATAATCAACGGATTCTTTAGGTACATTCACTACTATTTGCTCATATTTTACGGCGAAAAGGTTTGCGCTGATATACAGATAGCCTTACAGCAAAAATTCATGGACTTGAGCTTGGCTTACCATAGTGAGAATGATTCTGGAGCAAATTTATCTAAGGTGATAAATGATGTGAACAACATCAAGGTCGGGCTTTTAATGGTTGCAGACATTTTGCGTGAGCCATTTACTGCCATCGCTCTACTAGGGTGGATTATTTACCTCGACTGGAAGCTCACCCTTCTAGTGATTGTCTTAGCGCCTATACTAGCACTGACTCTCAAGCAATTCGGCAAAAGCATTCGAAAATACTCTCACCAGCAGCAAGAGACTTTAGAGAACCTCACCTCGACTTTTAAGGAAACTTTAGATGGAGTGCGGATTATTCAAGGGTACAATTTGCAGCAGCATATGAAGCAACGGCTTATGAGGGTTGTAGATAATTACCTTACGTCTCGCAGAAAGATTATCACTCGACAAGAAAGCGCTGGGCCCGTTTCTGACTGGCTAGGCGCAATCGCTTTTACGATAGCGGCCTTTTATATTGGCGTTCAAATCATCGAAGATAAATCAACTTTAGGTAATTTTGTCTCATTTATAGCAGCCCTTGGCATTTTGCAGAAGCCCGTCAAAAAAGTCCAAGATGCTTATGTTCGCCTTCAACCTTCTTTCGTTGCCGCCGAGAGGATACTGCGAGTTTTAGAAAACCCACAGGTTGTTACGGACAAGCCAGCCTCGCGAGCGTTCAACCGCAACTTCAATAATATATCATTTAAAGACATTAGCTTTAGGTATCCCCATGCATCTTCTGATTCTCTCAGCAACATTAACCTCGACGTCAACAGAGGCGAAGTCATTGCTTTTGTGGGCACCAGCGGAAGCGGCAAGTCGACTCTTGTCAATTTGCTCGCAAGGTTTATGGATCCCACCTCAGGTTGCATTTTTGTTGATGGTGTCGATATTCGAGAGTTTCGACTAAAAGATCTTCGCTCCAACGTGGCACTCGTCACCCAAGATGTATTCTTGTTTAACGATACTATTGCTGAAAACATTCGAGCCGGATCACCAGTCAGCGTTGAAAAAACAATTCAGGCAGCGGAGCTTGCCAATGCCAATAAGTTTATCGAAGCCAAGCCGAACAAGTTCGAGTCCACGGTAGGCGAAAGAGGCAGCTCTCTTTCAGGTGGAGAAAAGCAACGAGTCAGTATCGCAAGAGCAATCTATAAGGACGCCCCCATACTCATCCTTGATGAGGCGACAAGCGCCCTAGATAGTGCCAGCGAAGTTGAAGTTCAGAAGGGCCTTGATGAACTCATGCATGGGCGCACGACTTTTGTAATCGCACATCGGCTCAGCACAGTCATGAGAGCTGATCGAATACTTGTGATGGAACATGGTAAAATCATCGAATCGGGAACTCACCGAGAGCTTATCCAGATGGGCGGAAAGTACTCAGAGCTTGAAAGCCTTCAGCTAAGGTCGTTCGACTAAAGAATTGGCTGGGATCTAAATCCTTTCGTGCGGAACGTGAAGATTTTGGCAACAGCCCTCAATGCCCAAATCGCTTCTCGACCTAAGGCCGAGTAATCAACTTTTAGACAGTTTTAGTGTCAACTTGTTCAAACATTTGACGATAAGAACTTAGACAGTTTGTAGGAATACTTGTCATTTTTAGGGGGATCGTCAAATGATCAATTGGGATGATTTTGAACATATACATGTGATCAGAAAGCTCAAAGAAATTCTGAGGACGTGGTGGAATATAGAGGTCGTGTTCACCGACGAACGCGGACATCTTCGAGGCCTTGAAAAAGACAAAGCCAAGTTTCAAAATTTAGCAGTTAAGGCGATTCTAGAAAAACCGGCATCTCACGAATCTCTCGCTGTTGAAGTCTCGAAAATGGTCGATGATCTTCGCCAGACGGGAAATCGCTACTCTGTTCGAAAATGGGAGTCAGCTGGCTTCGATGTTGCTCTATTCCCGATCGTTATTGACGGCGACTTTATAGGAAGCGTTGTCGCTCTTGGATTTTTCAGAGACCCAAGCGAAGTTAATCGCCTGGCTCAGTTGCGAGAAAGGCTAGCGGCCTTTGGCACTCCACTAGATGTTATAGAAAGGGCGATCCCAGCGATCAAAGCTCTCCATGAAGATCAAAAACAACACTTTGTTGACATTGTCGATCTCGTTGCAAAAGAAGTTGTCACACTACATTTAGAAATCACAACTAGAGAAGACCGTATCACTGAACTAAACAAAGAGCTTGGCAGTCGCTACAAGTACGACAACATGATCGGCAAGTCTAAGCCTATGCAAGACTTGTATGCACTTCTAGACAAAATTAAGGTCGCAGAATCTACTGTGATGATCCAAGGTGAAAACGGAACTGGTAAAGAATTAATTGCCAAAGCTATTCATTACAATTCCTCACGAAAAGACAAAGCTTTTGTGATTCAAAACTGTTCCGCATTTAACGACAACCTTTTGGAGAGTGAACTTTTTGGTCACGCCAAGGGATCCTTCACAGGGGCTATCAAGGATAAAAAAGGATTGTTTGAGATTGCCGACAAAGGCACCTTCTTCTTAGACGAGATTGGTGACACATCCCCGTCAATGCAGGTTAAACTTCTTCGCGTTCTGCAAGAAGGAACTTTTACGCCGGTAGGCAGTACGGAGCCGCGCAAGGTTGATGTTCGAATTATCGCAGCGACTAACCGCGATCTCAAAGATATGGTTGAAAAGGGAACGTTTAGAGAAGATTTGTACTATCGTTTAAACGTTATCAATATCCGCGTCCCGCCACTCAGAGAAAGAAAAGAAGACATACCTCTTCTCATCGATTACTTTCTAGAAAAGGCTCGTGAAGACGGGCATGGCCGCAAAATTGTAACTAAGCGTGCTTTAGAAAAGCTTTATGATTATGCATGGCAGGGTAACGTTCGTGAACTACAGAACGAGATGGAAAGACTAGTCGTTCTTTCTGGGCAAGAAGACAAAATCACAGCCGATATGCTTTCTAGTCGAATCTTAGAGTCTTCTGAAAAAGGCAAGGTTCAGGGCGCGCGCTTGCAAGGCAAGTTAAAAGACGCTCTTGAAGAGCTTGAGAGAGAGATGATTCGAGAGGGTTTGCGCAGGACAGGATGGAACAAGTCAAAGCTTGCAAAAGAACTAGGAATCTCACGAGCGGGCCTCATAATGAAAGTCGAGAAATACGGACTGGATAAACGAAAAATGCTGCGTTAGTGTTTTTCAAAAGCAGAAACTAATTTCGTTTCCGCTTTTCTCGAATCCCCACGATTTCACGCATTACGAGCTTTCAGTTTCGCTCATGGTTTGAAGGCCTGGAGTGTACGAACTACACCATTTGAAAACGAGTTCGTCGAAAATATAGTCGCCGCCTCATGCTGAATTTCCTACTTTTTGATGTCCAACGAATAGCCACTCTGAAAAAGATTCCAGCCGCCTAAAAATATCCGCAAAAATCAGGTACTTAGGTGCCCCCTGTCGGTAGGTCCACTATGGGATAATTCTTTCCATTACAGTGTAATTTCTTTTTAAACGAAACTGCTTTTGTGGCACGTGCCTTGCCTTATGCTCATACCGGAGGCACAACATGTCCATTAAGCAAAACGTATTTCAGCTAATTAGTCACATCATGAGTCAGCATCAGGTCGAAGTCGATTTCATCGATATGAGTGTTACTGACCACTCAGAGCCGATTCAAAAGATTATCGATTCCGTAGCACGCAATCAACTCGCCCGATTTTTAATTATAGGCAATGACTTGATAATCCCTTGCGCCAAAAAAGGCGAGCTTATTGGTATTGCCCGTGTACACGATGGCGCAAATTTGGACAATCTTTTCACTAAGCGAATTCAAGCAATGCTCCAGTTTGCCTGCGACTCTGCGGATTTGTTCGATAAAGCTGACTATGAGTTTACGACAATTCGTGAACTAAATCCTAATGAAGACTGCGAAGAAGAGGACCTAGACGAGCTCACTGTTTCTGCGACCTCTGCTATTCTGCTTGAAGCTCACGATCTCGAAAAGGCTCGCCGGTTTGCTATAGATATGCATCAAAACTCCAAGCGTATAGCTTTTTTACCGCTTGCTGACCTTTCAATTTCTTCAGAAAGCGGCGCCGAAGAGCTCAGAAAGCTTGGTAATATCACACTCTTCATTTCAGATCTTGAGTCTCTTAGCGTTGATATTCAAAACTCACTTTTGACTCTTCTTTCTGATGATTTAAATAACCTTGAAGATCCGGTGATTATAGCCGCAACAGCAAAGCCTGTGGCGGAGCTGATGCATTCTGGGAAGGTTGATAAAGAGCTCATTGAGCTGCTATCACAATCGCGCATTCAACTATTGAACGTGATAGTAAATCAAAACTGGAAGCAACCCCTTGCAGTGATGGCTAGGGAGTTCACGCCAGCTCCGAACTTACACATAGTCGAAACAAAGACGATTCACTGATTAGCTGAATCGGTCATTCTTTTAACCGTTTGCCAACTCTACCTAGTTCTGCGAACCTTTTAATATGGTTGCGTTAGATCCAGTAGAGCTCAGGTTAGAGCCTTACTTTTCCTTTTTAATGTCGAGTCTCAAAAGCGACGGATTTGAGGTGTACCCCTTAGCAGGCGACGCCTCAGCCCGTCGTTATTATCGAGTGGTGCACGGCGAAGAATCGAGCGTTCTCATGCGTTGGGAGCCGTTTGAAAACAACAAAGACTATCCGTTTTTAAGCGTTCTTAACCATTTTCAGCGTAATGATGTTCAGGTTCCTGACGTTATCGCACTCGATCCTCAGGGCGGCTATATATTGCTCGAGGATCTTGGAGATCTCACGCTGGAAAGAAAGTATTGGGAGAGTCAAAACAAAGACTCGGCTCTGGGTTTTTATCGCAAGGCAATCGATGAGTTAATTAAAATTCATTACACAGCCACAAACGACAAGAGTGATTGCACCGCCTTTGAGACGACATTTGATACCTCTAAATTTCTTTGGGAAATGAACTACGCCTTCCAACACCTGCTTCAAACCATGTTGGGTATTAAGTTTGATGAAGCAGAATCTGGCCGCCTTCAGACTGAGTTTCATCAAAATTGCAAGCGCCTATCCGAGGAGCCGCGGGTCATATGTCACCGCGACTATCACTCCCGAAATCTCATGATCAAACTTGGTAAAATGCGGGTGATAGATTTTCAAGACGCGCGAATGGGCCCCATTTACTACGACCTAGTTAGTCTTTTAAGAGACTCCTATGTAGACTTGACCGATGATTATGCGCAGTCTTTGATCGATTATTACCTTGTTAACAGACAAGAGCAAAAAGCACCTGCTATTTCTAAAGACGAATTCAGTGAACTATTTGAGATTCAAACCGTCCAAAGAAGTTTTAAAGCCTGCGGTAGTTTTGCCAGCTTCTTTAACTCACGCGGCGATAAGCGATATTTGAAGTATCTTAGTCCAACTCTCAGAAAAGTTTATCTGGCTTGCCAAAGAACTCGTAGCAGCCCGTTTCTGGCTAAAATCATCAATGACAATGGCTTACTTGAGAGAGATTTGGAATCTGAGTTCTCCTAATGGTTGTTTTTTTACTAACCGCCGGACACGGCACAAGGCTTCGTCCGTTAACAAATTTTTTAGCTAAGCCGACGCTGCCTTTTCTCGGCGCTCCGATTGCCATCCATGCACTCAATCCGCTAAGAAGTTTAGACGTCACCGAAATTGTCTTTAACACCCACCACCTGCCGGATACCGTGCGCAATTGCATAACCAACGAAAGCCTCCGTCGCGCTTTTAAAGGATGTTCGCTTGAGAGAAGCAAAATTCATCTGTCTAGCGAATATGACCAGATTTTAGGAGGGGGAGCCATTAAGAAAGCCGAAAGCCTACTTTCAGCACACGAAAACTTTTGGCTCGTCAACGGAGACGTCGTTTACCTTCCAAACCCACAGACTCTTGGCCGTGCTTGGCAGGAACACTGCCGCTCTGGCGCAATGGCTACCTTAATCGTCTTAAAGGACGAGCGAGTGGGTAAGCAGTTCGGAGGTGTTTGGTGTAAAGGTAAAGGCGTTATGAAGTTTTCTAAAAAATCTGTGCCTGGCACCGATGGATATCATTTCACCGGCTTTATGATTTTGAGTCGTGAGGTGCTTGCACATATTCCGCCGGAGAAAGAGATTAACTTACTTTACGATACCCTTCAAAAACAGATAGATACGGCGACCACTTCAAAAGGGCCGTTTCCGGTGAGAGCCTTTGTTGATGATGGATATTGGTTCGAAACCGGCAATTGGCCGGACTACCTAGCTTCGCAATCCCGTGTAATTTCTTTACTTGAAGGGGGGCCAACAAATCCCCATTTAAAAGATCTCAAAGAGCTTTTGACCAACTGGCATAGGCCTTATGGCTACCAATTGAAAGCTGGGCCTGAAGGGACTCTTTTTTCGAATGCCGCCGCCTCATCTGCTTCTGCGGCCAAAACTAAGTTTTCAGGTTGCTCTGTACTAAACTTCCGTCCGGAATTAGAACTACCTAAAAAGATGAGAGATTGCATGGTGGATTCTTTAGACTGGTTGCACGACAATGAAGTGAGGGCGCGAATCCCAGACGTTATAGAAATGGCACCCGGCCAAACCCCGATTGGCGCTACGTCCAGCAACCATCACCTCAAAACCCGGGAACTTGCTGGCCTTAAGGAGATTACAGATGCTTTTGTCTTCGTTGAATCGGCTGACTAGTTTAACTCGGTTAAAACAGTTACCTCAGTCGATTGAGGCAGTGCCGAACGTTTTGCTGAAATTAGCTCGAATCACTGGTGGATTTGCTTTAACCATTGCTTCTATTGCAATTCTCGCTTCGTGCAGCAGCTTACGAAGTGATCGGCTTTCTTTTGTTGAAACCGATGAAGAGAGTGCTCTTAAAGAAGCAGATTCTCAAGTTGTTAGCCGTGAATTGACGGAGTCGCCCAGCAATATGTCTTTAAACGCAAGAAATCCGTCAAGCAAACTCTCAGAACAAGCTACGGGTCTCGATCAAAATGATTCCGCTAACGATAAAAATAATTCGCTTACGGATCAAAGTAATTCCGCTAACGATCAAAGTATTTCGCTTTCGCATTCGAACGACTCTACTACAACAATGAGTGACCCCATAGCTGCAACTAAAGATGAGGCTAGAGTAATCCGCGGACTCAATACTGCGACTGTGATGATTTTGGACCGTTGGTATCAAGAGCTCTCTAACAGAAAATACGATGTCGGAGCGTTGGCGCAATCAAGGAAAATTGTTGTTCAAAGCAAAGATGCCCTACGTTTACCTATAACGTCCAATCTTCCTGTAGAAAGTATTATCGCAGAAGCTGTCCACAGGTCTTTATCTCTAGCGACTCTTACAGAAATGGCATCAGCGCTTGTCAATGAAAGAGAGCGCATTCGTCATCTAAAGACTCAAGCATCGCTCGCTCAAGAGAAGAAGCGCCAGATTTTGTGGGCACTTCAGATTATGCTAGAAGAGCTACTCTATGTAGTTCATCAAAGGCATTCCGTCACTGACTTGAAGACCTTCGTATTTGCTAGCGAACTTCTAGGCAAATCAGCCTATGCCGGTAACAACTCAAATTCTATCGCTGCAACTGCCACCAGTTCCGCTGCAGGATCTGATTCCGAAAAAAACCCCAACTCAGAGCCTTCCAAAGGACAATTATCATCGGTGGCCCAATGTGATCCTAAATTTCTATTGACCTATCAAAGCGTAGAAGTTTGCTCCGGTGATATTCTTGCATCTAAAGGCAGTGCACCTAGTAGCACGTTGATTTCTTCAATGGGGCAGATTCCTTCGGCATTCTCACATTCGACGGTTTCATTTTTGCCGAGTGACTCTAAACAGGCGGCCTATGTTGTTGAGGCGCTTATTGAAGATGGCGTAAAGATACGAGTTCTTGAAAACTATGGCAAAGAAAGTAAAAAACTATCAGTGTTTCGAATGACGGGGCAGGCGCAAGATGCACACATCGATACGGCGGCTGTCGCAGTCGCGCTATTGGATCGGTACGAGAGCCTAGCCAACGCAATTGCGTCACCAACTGCCGATTCGCCTTACTCTTCATCAGAACAGCCTGTAGCTAACTATGATTTTAGGATGGACCCACTTAATTCAGATAGATATTTTTGCAGTGAGGTTTCTTACGAAATTTATACAAAGGCTTTCGAAAACTCTGAGTTTGCCAATGACTACAACCCTTATGGAAGGCCTTATTGGAGCCAGATTTCCGGCGACGCTATAGTTTTCTTTGAATCAGTTTTTGGTATAGAGCAGTCTTCTTTACCTGCGCCAGGAGACGTTGAGCTGAATCCTTACTTTGATTTGATGAGCGCTAGCTATGCACTCGACAAACTTGCAGAGGATCGCATAGATGCGGCTCTAGTAGATGCTCTTTACAAAGAGATTTCTAATCCTCAGTCGGGTTGGCCCGAATTCTTTGTGACAATCAGCGAAAGATGGAACACCACGGCCACAAAAGACCAGATTCAAGAAGTATTTCACGATCTGCTCACTCATCAAGGCTCTCGGAATGCCTTGCGAGAAGTTCTTGATAGAAAGAATGCCTTGCAGCCACTCGAAAATGCCGGTGATGGTAACATCGACTCCGAGCAGTCTCTTGCATTCTTAAAGAGTAAATTTAATGAAGCCGTCGCCAAGTTGCCAGAAGAGATGACTTTAAAGCAAGTCGTCGCGTTTGCTTTAATTAATGAAGTTATTATTTCAAAGCTCAAATCACACTTTTTAGAAAACTCAGAATTGGCTCGGACCGCCTGCGGCGGCCAAGACTGTAAAACACTTGGGCGCGGAGAGCTTTTTAAAGCCGTCTACCCCGTTTTAAAGGCAAAGCTCACGCCACTTCGCGAAGGCCTTATTAGCACAATCACCCCGTCGGCCAAAAGCGTTTCGAACTAGCGAATCACGTCGACGTAGACGCCGTAGATTAAGTTAAATTGGCCGTCGTTAACATCTGATGAGTCCCCATAGATTCTTACTATCGAGCCATTTGCAAGGGCCGCTTCGAGCGTCGCCTTTTCCTCTGCATCCACCCGGTTAAACACGAGCAACACTGAGGTTCCATCGACCAAAGTCATTTTATAATCAGCAAAACGGTATTCACGCCATTGGTCACTCGGTACTTTTTCGATCACTCTTCCTTCAAAGACTTCCATTCTCTTAAGCTGAATTACGTGTGGTTCATCATTCGATTCAAACACGGCGTTCTTTTCGCTCTTGTCAGCGACCCGGAGGCTATAGTTATTTGAGAAATAACGAGCATCCGTCTTTTCTCCGCCTTCTCCTATGAAGCTACGCGGTTCTGAGTTCGCTGTTACCTCTAAGCCCCATATCTTACCTCTGCAACCTGTGAAAATTCTGGTAAAGACGAAAACATTTTTCGCTTTGATCTTAACCGCTTCCGTTGAAAACTCTCCGTCTTCGCTCTTGGTTACTTTGACCGGAGTAGAAATGTAATTCTCATTCCAATGATCACCTGTTTTTTTAGGCTCGGCACGTGAGACACGTGCCGTGACTGGAACATTCAGCTTATTGCCGTCTTCATCAACTACAACAAACTTCTGAGTTTGAAATTCAGCTGAATGGTGTTTGCCGCAAACGCTATCTGCTAATGCGGTGAAAGAATAGAAGCCCATCACAAGCCCAGTCAAAGTTCTTGTATATTTCATTTATCCTCCGTTAAAAACTTTTCGCAATTGGATAGCCCGTGTTCTTTTGCTTGGGCTGAAAAGCTATATTACTCGCAACTAGCGCGATTTCCCAATTTTTGAGAAACCCAAGAATTTTTTTCAATTATTTAGTCTGCGGCAAAACGCCGTGAGCTCGTCTCTTCACTCTCATATGCATCTACTATGCGGCCTCAGGGAGCAAACCAGCTAAAGCTCCGTGAACATTTTGTTCTGGTCACAATTGACGGTCAGACTTTTCTTTTGTTTGGAGGCTCGAAGGGATCCGTAAGAACTTGCGACCTGGCTGTTTTCTTCTCATTTGATACATCAACTAAGGGCTCAGCAAGAACTTGCCACCCTGGCGCTGGCTATCGTATCTGCGGGAAATCATCTTAAAGATGTTATCGCCTGCAACGCCGATGTTATCTTGACCGAATTTTTTACTAAGTCCAACGGCCAGCGATTGCCCTCGACTTGCAGGCACTCGCAGCTTTGTCCTATCAAAAAACGAATCATGATTTGATGGCGATTTCGCGCTAGCTCCGCCACTTGTTTCGTAAGCCACCATTTCATCAAGTTCTGAACGTAGCTTCGATTTGTAATCGTCTACAATTTTTGTGGCCGCAGCATTCAAGCTCTCAATTTCTTTTTTATCAGATACGCTCAGGGCGCCGCCCATACTTCCCCCGCTGAGCGCTGAGGTTGAGATTTTGCCATTGGGAGTAGTAACAGATGCTGACGATGGGTCGTAGGAGTACCCCAGCTTTTTGAATTCATCAAAAGTTGCTTTCGCTTTTTCGCCTGCTTTAGCGCTCAGGGAGTTCAATTTTTCGTCATACACCGAATGTTGGTAGGGATCTGCATTGGCAAAGGAGTCTGTTTGCATATCACTAACTTCGATATTCGGGCCACCTGAGCCGTTTGGACCATTCGAATTGTTGGCTCCACGAGAGCCTAAACAACCCGCCCCTTGGCAAGCCGCCGCTTTTTGCGACTTACTAGCCTTACCTGTTGATGCTGCCATCATGACAGCCTGGGCGGCGGACATTGCTCCCATAATGCAGGCCCATTGATTTGTGGCGGGACTCTTGGCACATGTTTTAAACATAAAAGCTGACGCCGCAGCATTGGCGCCTACTCCCATTGCGGTCGCGAGTGCTGCGGAGTTGCCGCCACTTTCAATGTCGCTTCCAGGGGTTGAAGGCAATTGTTTAGCTGCGCCAGAGGTTGTCTCGCCAAGCGCCTGGTTCGAACCACCTTGCGCGTAAACATTTGGTAGAACCGCAAGCATCGCACCCAGACTGAGAACAAAGGGCTTCGCAAAAGTAGTGAGCCTTAAAATGAGTGCTCCAGCTATTTGGTTTGTTTTTGTACGCTGAGAGCGAGTCGCTGCTTCCGTTCTAGGTAGATTCCTTATTTGCGATCGAAACATGGCTAACCTTTTCTCATTACATATTTGCATATTATTAAAATCAAAGAACGTGCACTAAGGGAGAAGGTTCGGACGATTTGAGTTCATTGTTCTCGTGATTTTTTCGAAATTACTTAGTCCTCGAGCTGATGTAACTCCACTTTGTAGAAGTTTTGAATTGGCGCTCGCAAGACCACGTTTGCCTGCAAGTCGACCGTTTGGCAAAAAAGCTCGTAGGTCGATTCCGTCGCCACCACCGTCTCTTTTGCCGCCAGCACCGGCTCGTCCACCCGCAGCAGGACCTTCATCAGCTCTCATCCCACCGGCATAAGGATCCACATAGCCGTCTTTGGCTGCGCCAAGGATATTGGTGTCGAGCCCTGAGCCATCGCCGGCGGCACCACTGCCTTGCCCGGGTGGAGCAAAACCTCCCATACCGCCGCCAGATGAGCCTCCGCCAGCGCCGCCTTTACCAAGGATGGGGTTAGCCTGCGCCTGCTGTCGTCCGCCCTTGTCGATGCTCTCGGGGCCCGCCATAGGGTCTATGTCGAAGCCCTGTGAGCCGTCGGCCTTCCAGGGTGCACTTGCTTCGAATGAGCCGGGGTTAAAGGGTGAGGCTTGATTTCGACCAAAGTCGCTGCCGCATTCGGGTGCCGTAGGATTGCGCATACACACACATTGCGGAAGATTGGCATTTTCGGGTTTGTCGCAACTGCCGCCAGCCGCGTACTGCATACAAACGGGATGATTCGTGCGCCCAGGTTGAGAGCAGTACTGCATAGGGCAGCGTGTATCGTTAACGGCTTCAGCGCCTGTGCACCCGGCGGAGAGTTTTGAGCAGTCCACCGCAAACGCCGCCTGCATTGACTGCATACCAGCTGACAGAAGCGCCATATTTCGCTGCTCTGCCAATGCCTCACATTTTTGGAGATTGGCCTGCCTTTTTTCGTTTAAGGCCGCCACGCCAGCAACCCCCGGAGTTTCGTTGACAGATTGGCACGCTGAAACACAGCTCCGCTGCGCGAGTAGACACATAGCTGCCACTCCGCCATTGGCGAGTATTCCCGTAGTCATGGCATTACGAGCCGCATTGCAGGCATTATTAAAGTCGCCCATCGCTTTAAACTGTTGGTATTGATTCAGCATTGAGAGGCCCTGTTGCACAAAAAGGCTCGACTCACACGCCATCTTCGCCGCCGACACCGCCCCACTGCAATTGTTTAGATTCATCTCTGTGCCACCTTGCGTACTATTTTCTGACCCCGCAACGCAAGCCTGAATCAGCAGTTCCTTCTTACTAGGAGTCAAATCTTTCTTGGCTCCAACAGTTGCCTCACATTGTTTCTTTTTTTGCTCCAGTGCCGAAGTATCCAGAGAAGGCTGGCTAGTCGTCTGAAGTGCCTGAATGTTCTCAACTTGTTCACATTTAGCGAGACACTCTGAAGTATGGTATTCGTCGGTATAGCACTGCTGCCTACAACTTGAATCTACCAGTTGAGCCCAAACAAACTCACCCACGAGTGCTACCATCAAAGCCAAAATTAAGTTCAAAACACGCTCGCCGTTTAGTTTTTTATTACAAGTCACAATCACGCTCCGAAAATGAATAATTTTCACTATTCCATCTATCGACATAGGTTGGTACTAAATTGAGACCCAAAGCAATTGCGGGATTTTTTAGTGGTATTTTTGTATCAGTTTGAGACAATACTCGGAAGATAGGTACCGTCAAATGAGCACACCACTAAGAGACAAGAACATTTTATTTAGCAGTCAGGGAATCTTACAGAAGGTGCGTGCTACTTGCACCATTGGCCTTATACTTACCTTTTGCGTTTGTACGCGAGCAGAGGTAAGGGCGACTAGAGCTCTCTATATTGCCAATGCCTTGACTAAGGCAGGCGTTAACAGCTCATTTTGCAATAAAAACGACTTGCCAAACTATTATCCGCAACTCATAAGCGTTGTGCACATCAGCTCAACTGAAATCGCACACAATCCGAAACTTTATGGCGTTTCAGATAATTTTCCTCAGTTACTGCGCAACGCTGATCTAGTTCTGAAGATTGGAGCCACTCTCCAGCAGACTGTATTAACTGAAAACCTACCCTTCCTAGAAAAACTTGATCGTGAATTCGCTGCAACTGCGGAAGTTTTAGCAGGATGTGGAATCAGAACAAATTTTGAAATTCGAAAGTACTCTGGCTTAGAGCCGAGTAAAGTATTCGACAATGGCTACCGCGGAGAGAAGTTTTCAAGTCTTAATTGGCGAGCTAACTTAAGTCCTTTGGCTTTTGAAAGGCCTCACATTTTTGTGGTAAGCGAACTTACGGACCCTGATCCATCTACAGCCATACGAGGCTTCCAAAGCGAGCAAATTAATGGCAATGCCGTAAATGATGGGTCCCCAGATACTGGTATTATTCTGCTTTCACAATACAGACTGAGTGAAGGCCACAAAAGAAAACGATGCTTCGACATGGCTCACGAGCTTGGACATGTGTTAGGTAGAATGAGCCACGTAGATTCCGTAACTGCCCCACAAAAAAACAAAGATCTAATGACCGCATTATGCACAGACGGCAAAAACAAGTATTTTCGATTAGACAGGTTTTCCGATGCTCAGTGCAAATTAATAAGATCTCACCCTGTATTTGCTGAACAACTTTCTTCGAGGAACGACAGCCAATAAATGTTCGTATGTTGGTTCAGTTTTTTAAAATTCGAAAGTCCTTACCCCACCAATTCCTTCAGATGCTCCAGATGGGCGAACGATTTAATTTTTAAATGTAAAGAGCTCCGAAAACGAAGTTCGAGCCAACTTAGCCTATAAATAGGCGGAGCGGCGGGATTTGTTCCCCAGATCCTCGGCAAATCGGAATTTAATTCACTATTCGGCAAAAATCTCTGGAAATACCACAGCAAATGTTAATATCAATAGTTTATGCGAAACCAACTGATAAAAACCCAATATTTGCAAAACGAACTGGGAGCTGAAAACGGGAGAATTCTTTCGGAAATATACATACAATGTTTACGGTAGAAGCAAGGTATGCAACTAAGAAACAAACCGGCCTATATTCAGCCTTAGAAGTATAGACGGCACACCGTGAATCTAACTGCGAAAATGTTCTAGTTAACTTTTATGAGGGAAATGGATGAAGAAGCGTTTTATTTCAGAGTTTTGTCCGCGGTTTTCAGACTTTGACATGCAGGGTATTTTAAACTCTAGGATTTATCTAGATTTGTTAGCGGAGGCGAGACTAGACCAAATGGTTCGCTGCTATGGAAGACCGTTAGACTACTACGCGAAGAAAAATGCGAGTTGGGTATTATCATCGTTAACGATAGATTTTCGCAGGCCCGTATACTATGGCAACAAAATTAGAGTAGAAACCGAAGTAGTAGCCATGGAAGGTGCCGTCGCGACAGTTGATTTCGCAATTGGAAACGATAATATTAGCGACCGATATGCTTCTGGGAAAGCCAATTATCACCTCGTAGATCTTGCAACCAAACGCCCCATTACGATCGGGAACGAGGATATTGAAATATTCCTATCTAAACCAAGTTGAGTGTCGCAGATGAATCTATCGCAAATACTGCTTCTAACTTTGAGTAGCAAAAACGCCGGGTCAAAATCCTTGCGATACTACAAGGCTAACTGCCAAGTTTTCCTTCGTTTGGTAGCGATTTTATTTTTTCTGTTTAGCGATTCGGTAAGTGCGGTGACTTTAAAAACCGATAGTCAGTTTTTGCCTGACCTAGCTGACGTAGCATCAATATATTCCGGCCGTCTAGACCCTAGCTTCAATTTGAATTTAACAACATTTGATGAGTTAAACTCAGAACTACAACGGTCAACCATAGTTCTTGATAAAGGCCGCATGGGTTACGGTGGCGGCTCAATTTGGGCGCTGTTTGACCTGCACAATCAGAGCAACTCTGATCATTTGGTTGTAAGGTACCCCTACGTTTCGATGCAGAAAATTGATTTCTTGGTCTTCAATAGCTCCGGCCATCTAATATCTCATCTTGTATCCGGCAAACTTGTCGCACCAAATCTCAGAGCAACAAAAACTGCCGACTATCAGTTCCCGTTGACAGTCCCTGCGGGGAACAAAGTGACACTGGCAATACATTTTGAATCTACTGGATCAATGCAAATGCCTCTCGAGATTGCGACATCAAACTACGTCAGCTTTTCTACTAATCTTAAGAATCTGCTATTCGGAGTCTACTATGGAGCGATTCTTGTATTGGCAATTTACTCTTTCTTCTTGTTTTTGAAGCTAGGCAATCTGGTATATTTGGCATATCTCACTTATTTGATTTCTGTCGCTCTCGCGCAAATGAGCTTGCATGGAATTGGCTACCTTTACCTTTGGCCCGCTCACAGCAACTGGAATCTCGTAAGCACATTGGTTTTGGTGGGCCTTATGTTTGCCTCACTTTCTTACTTCTCAAACTTAGTTCTGAATGGCCACAGAAACTATCTGCTGAGAGCTGCGTTTTATTTATCTGGCATTTCTTCGATTTCGTTAAGCCTGCTTGCTTTAGTCACCTATAGTTCTTTGGTGATAAAAATTGCCGGCTTTATGACGATCTTTCTGCCGTTCTTTTTTATTGCTATAGGGGCATTTGCTTTGCGCAGAAAAGCCGAGTTTGCACCCTATTACTTAGCCGGACTGAGCTTTTACATGATTGGTGCCATTACGTATGGACTAAAAGATATGAACATCTTCCCCAACAATTCGTTTACAGAGAATGGAATTGTTATAGGCTCACTTCTTGAGATCATAATTTTCGCATATGGTATCTCCAATCAAGTCGAAAGAATAAAGGAAGAAAGAGATAAGACCAAGCTTGCCTTCGAAAAAGCACAAGCCCTATCGAATGTTGCTGTCCAAGTTAGTCACGACATTAGATCGCCTGTAGCTGCCTTAAGAGCGATCAGCGGCTTACAAAGCGGCCTATCTGGCAACGTAAGCAAATTGCTCGACAATGCTATTTCGCGAATTCAGGCAATTGCAGACGACCTCTTATATCAATATCGGCCAAGCCGCGAGGCTCCTGACATGGAAGTAACGACACCCCTCGCTACCATTCTGGAGTCTACAAAATCAATGACAGAAGAGTACCAACTCAGGCTTTCTTCGCGCACAGGAGTAAAAGTATCATTCGACACGTTCCTTGAAGACAACAATTATTTGCTCCCGATAAGTGAATTGAGTTTTTCGAGAATACTTGGCAATTTGTTGGAAAATGCATGCAATGCTATTGAATCTAGTGGAAATATAGACGTTACTGTATCGTCAGATCTGAAAACTTTTGTTCTAAAGGTTACGGATTCGGGCGTTGGAATGTCCGCCTCGGAGGTTTCTATGGCCACAACCAAAGGATGGAGCAAAAAAGGAAATGAGGGATTCGGTTTGGGCCTCAGCTTTGTCAATGAGACAGTCAGAAAGTGTGGTGGCGATATCAAAATCTTAAGCTCCCTAGCAATAGGCACTGAATTCATAGTCATTCTTCCTATGATTTCGTCAAACGTTAACGGAGTACAACGGTCTCATGAAACTCTCATTCGATGAAACTGTATACCCGATGAAAAAGTCCGCTCGGCGGAAGAGCACTATCAGGTCGCCGAGAATAAGTGGGCCTTGGGTTATTCGCGTTGTTCAACACCAAAAGCATCTTCTAGCGCTAATAACTTTGGCGGTTTTGAATTTCGGAAGTCCGATTGCCTACTCTGCCGAGACCCTAAAAGTTTGTTACGTGCCTTGGTTCGGACCCGATAAAGAGTTTGGACCTGATTACGAAATGGCGATAAACTTCGCCAAATCAAACGGCTACACAACTAGTTTTATTCAAATAACCTACGATCAATCATTTGAACTGGAGTCAGACACGGCGAATGAAACAAAGCTATTTCGTAGTGGTAAATGCGACCTATATAGTATGGCTCTTACCCTTACTCCCGCTCGGAAGAAAGTGACAGAAATGATCGCACTTTACCCTGGGCGTTCATTTGTTGTTGTGCGAAAAGGAACGAAAGACAGGAGCACACTTAACGACCTCAAAGGCACAAAAACAGTTGTTGTCAAAGGGACCAGTTACGAGCAGATATTAGAAAATGCGAACCAAACTTTTAGCTCAAAAGATAAGATAAAAATTCAAACTACTATCGAAGGGGGCAACCTACCTAAACTGCTCTCTAACGAAGTAGATTTTATCGTTATGGATTCTGCCTTGGCTTTTTCTGCTATTTTCAAACATTCCAAGGAGTTAAGGTTGGGGTTTCCTGTTGGCAAGATTGAACAGCTGGGCTGGGCAGTAAGCAAAAAGAATTCGAGACTTGCCAATGAAATACGATCTTATTTTGATAGCCAAAAAACCCTTGGTGATTCAGAAATAAGTGGAGTCTTTAAAAAATATTTCGGCCTGACCTATGCGCAGTACGAAAGAACTCTTTACTCAATTTCCAAATGAAACAGATTAAGCTACAAAAAGCCTTTGATATGTCTTTTCTGGTGATCGTTACGGCTTACGGACTGATGATCGTTAGCCTTTTTTACTGGGTATTCGAGCGTTTCGAATCAGAGATGTATAGTCGAGTTAAGGCAGAACTCATACTAATAGCAGATTCGCAGATTCCTTACCTTATCGAAGACTTCAACTCCGAATCTCACCAAAGTGTGCATCTTCGCAGCTTAGGCTTAACTGCCAACTATCGAGATCTGAAGCTCGCAATAAGAGTCAAAGATCAACAGGGTAAAGTTTGGAGTGAAGAGCCTTTGAATCTTGTTTCGAACTACGCTGACTTGTCCGAATCCAAGAAAGTTTATGTAGTGAAAGACATAACGTACTTTCCGGATACGCTCGGGCATGTCGAAATTTGGGCCACCCCACCAGACACGTTGCTGGCTAAAAACAATGCGCTAATTTGGTCATTCTTAGTGGGTATTATTGCGCTCGTTCTTGGTCTATTCCTACATAGAAAATTCTTACATGTTTTTGCGTTGAAACCATTGCTGCAGCTTAAACATAGCGTCCGAAACTACAAGTATGGCGGAAGTTTTTCACTCCCAACGACGGGATCTGTGGACATTGCTGAACTAGGCAATGAGTTCTCAACTCTTCTTAAGAAAGTTGAAGATGCCGACTCCAGAGAGAAAATTTCAGAAATGAAGTCTCAAATAGCTCGGCAGATCGCGCACGACATTCGATCACCCGTGTCGGTCCTAAAATCCGTGTTCACGACAGATAATTCTGAGCTACCTCAAAGTAAAGAACTCATATCAAAGGCTCTCTACAGAATTGAGAGCATTGCAAATGATCTACTTTACCGAACAGTTGATCTACAGATAGTCTCTGCCGAGGAGATTGCTGATTTAATTCAAAGTGTAGTTGAAGAAAAGAACATCGAGTTTGACCATCAAATTAGCTTATTATCTGATTTCCGACCCGGGCCAGCTAAGGTAAGAATGAGCAAGTCACACTTTAGTAGAATTGTTTCCAACCTAGTTAATAATAGTGCTCAAGCAAAAAAGAACTCCTTAGTAAAAATTGTTGTCAGCCTAAATGTCGTCAATGAAGAAGTTGTTGTTGCAATTAGCGATGACGGCGTCGGCATACCGGAAGATACCATACGAAGAGTTATTCAGGGCGATCAAGTTATCAGCGAGTCAGGGTTCGGCCTGGGCCTATCAAGTGCTCGTAACCAGATTTTGGCGTGGGATGCGAAGTTCACTATTGAAAGATTGAAAGATGCGGGAACGAAGGTAGAGATTCGCTTTCCGAGACAAGATATTAACCCAACTGGAGCTACAGCATTTTGAAAAAACTTGTGTTGATTGATGATGATGAGTTGATACGGATGACGTGGGAGTTCTGTGCTAAGCAACATGGGCGTGAAGTAGTAGCCTTTGATTCGGTAGAGGCTTTTTTAATAGCAGACATTCCGACAAAAATCCGCGTCTATATTGATTACAATTTAAAACCAAGGCACAACTCAAATAATCGCGCTAGCGAGAATGGTGATACGCAGCTTACGGGCTACGATGTAGCTAAACTTCTCTTCAATAAAGGCTATCAAGAAATCTACATCACCACCGGAGACGTTGTGCTTCCAGAGCGGCCGACCTATGTGAAAGCCGTTGTAGGAAAAGACTTTCCAATTGAATAACAATTCTTTTCTAGGATTCGTTTACTTGGTCAAGCTCATTTTCGAATTTATAGAATTGCCACTAAAGAATGAGACAAGTTATCAGCAGTGAAGGTCAAATCGCAATTCAACAAAACGTCACCGCTGCGGTCTATTGCCAATGTTTCGATGAACACACTACGAAAGCATCGCTAAAAAATAGATGATAGGCGCACCAAACAAAATGCCGTCGATGCGATCAAGAATGCCGCCATGACCGGGCATAAGACTACCAGAATCCTTCACACCAACATGCCGCTTGATCGTTGATTCAAAGAAGTCTCCCATTTGAGCAGACACCGAAGCTGCTATCAAAAACAGCAGCACCACAAGTAAACTCAAATGATCGCCGCCCATAGACGCCCCAACAGCGTCCAGCTCAGTGCCCAACCCTCGTACAGTCTCTACTGCCGCACTTTGAGGCGCGGAACTGTCTGAGAGCGAACCCTGATGAGAAGATATCCCATATGAACTGCCCTTACCGAGCAAATACCAATATGTGAGCGAGCCCAAAATCACCGACCCAACTAAGCCTGCAACTGCTCCCTCCCAAGTTTTCTTGGGTGATACCGTAGGCCACAATTTGTTTTTGCCAAACTGACTGCCTCCAAAATAAGCAGAAATGTCTCCGGCGAAAACTGTAATAATTAAAAGTGCAAACCACCGATCTCCGCGCTCGAAATGAATTAGGCCGACTGCGAAAAAAGGAAGCAGCACGGTGTAAAGATGGCAAACCACAATTCGGTTCAACACCAAGTAGATGCGCTCAATCGAAACCTCAGTACGCAATATGACAAAACTCGACAGCAAGCTTAACAACAAACCAAACACAAAAATGTGAAGGGCAATGTTAGGTAGGTACACCATCATCAAATAAGTACTTACCGAAAAGAACAAAAAGAGATTTGAGTACCGCTTATCAATCCCTAGCAGCATCCGCGCTATCTCTCTCTGAGAAAGCAGCGCCGCCACTGATCCGGCAATGATGAGCCCGTATTTTCCAAAAAGAGCGTAAGCTCCAATAATGCAAACTGCTGCAACCAGGGCAGAGACAACCCGCAGTTTCAATGTAGAGAATTTTTTTTGTGCATCCCCAGAAGATTCAACCATGTTAAATAAGTATTTCTTGTACAGATAAGCGCGAAAGAAGCTCAAAATCCGACGGCTCACGCGAGTCAAGCAGTCCCAGCGTTCTCGATGTCGCAAATTGGTCGGCAGTCTTAGCGACATCGCTTTCAAGACTTGCTGCAGCGAAATACTGCTTATCTGGCCGAACGGATTTTCGAATACTTATCCTTTCGACGGACTGTTGCTCACTTTTTATCTGCTCACCGGTCTTGCCAAACCGACGCTCACGACCCGCAAAGTTCTGCAGCAGCTCTTCAAGCTTCGCAGCTGTGAACGCGGGCCAAGCATCTGGCGTGAACGCAATCTCCGCGTAGGCGAGCTGCCATATTAAGAAATTAGAAATTCTCTGCTCCCCGCTAGTGCGTATCACCAGATCTATAGGAGGCATAGGATTACTCGGAAGCGCCTTTTCAAATGCGCTTAGATCAACATCACTCGGCTTCATCGTACCGGCTGCGACTTTTTCGCAAAGTAGTTGCGCGGCTCTGACAATTTCTTGCCGGCCGCCATAGTTCAGGGCAAATACCAGACGAAGCCCCGTATTTGCCGAAGTCACCGCTACTGTCTTATTAATTTCACGCTGAACTTCTTTAGGTAACTTTGAGATGTCGCCAACTACTGCAAACTGAATGTTTTGCTTTAATAAAATCTTTCTTTCACGACGAAGATTCTTTTCTAAAAGTCGAAACAACAAGCTCACTTCTGATTTTGGTCTAAGCCAGTTTTCCGTAGAGAATGCGTAGAGAGTCAAATGTTTGATGCCAAGCTCAGTGCATCTTTCAATCACTCGGCGAGCCGTACGTGCTCCCTTTATGTGCCCATAAGATCTTGGGTATCCACGAGCTTCGGCCCACCGACCATTGCCGTCCATTATAATAGCAAGATGATTTGGAAGCCCTTCTTTCACGTGGGTTAGACTCCCATTATATCTTTCTCTTTGTCTTCTGCAATTTTGTCGACCTTAGCAATAAATTCATCTGTGATCTTTTGAACTTCTGCTTCGACTCTTTTGTTATCATCTTCGCTAATTGCTTTGTCTTTTAGAAGCTTCTTAAGACTTTCATTGGCATCTCGCCTCGCCATACGCACAGCAACTTTGCCTTCTTCAACAACCTTTTTAGAAAGCTTCACCAAATCGCGCCTGCGCTCCTCGGTAAGGTCAGGCACCTTTAAGCGTATCACTTTGCCATCGTTCATCGGAGCAAGCCCCAGATCGGCCTTCACAATACCCGCTTCGATGTCTTTTAAAACTGACGCTTCCCAAGGAGTTATTAAAAAAGACTTTGCATCAGGACAAGAAATGGCAGCCACTTGATTGAGCGGAGTAAGAGCTCCGTAATAGTTCACCTTTACAACGTCGAGCATCGTCGGCGTCGCCTTGCCCGTGCGAATCTTAGCAAGCTCCCTCACAAGAGAGTCTACGCTTTTGTCCATAGATTCTTTTACTTCTTTTTTGAGTCCTTCTAACATATCAAACACCTTTCACAATGGTGCCAATACTTGAGTCAGTCAGTGCCCTTCGGATATTCCCGCGCACCCTAAGATTAAAGGTTAGTATTGGTAACTTGTTTTCCATACAAAGACTAATTGCAGTTGAGTCCATCACCTCAAGTCCTTTATTGAGTACATCAAGGTAGGTGAGTTCTTTAAACTTCACCGCGTCAGCATGTTTCGCCGGATCTTTGTCGTAAATCCCATCAACTTTTGTCGCTTTAAAAATAATCTCTGCACCAATTTCAACGGCTCGCAGCGCTGCTGCTGTGTCTGTTGTAAAGAAAGGATTACCCGTACCAGCAGCAAAGATAACAACTCGCCCTTTTTCAAGGTGCCTATCTGCGCGCCTTCTTATGTAAGGCTCCGCAATTTCATGCATCTCAATTGCAGTTTGAACACGAGTTTTTACGTCTAGTTTTTCAAGCGCATCTTGAAGAGCTAAGGCGTTGATACAAGTAGCCAGCATTCCCATGTAGTCGGAGCTCGCTCGATCCATTCCTTGTTGGGCCGCCGCGACTCCTCGGATGATGTTGCCTCCGCCGATAACAACACCCATCTGCACACCAGCCTCTACCACTTCAGCCACATCTTGGGCTATCGCTCGAATGGTTTCGCCGTCAATGCCATAACCGGTGCCACCGGCGAGTGCTTCGCCACTGAGTTTTAGTAAAATACGTCGATACTTTGATGCACTCACAGCTAGACACTCATTTCTGTTTAGATTTAGTTTTTAACTTGTGCAGCAACTTCCTCAGCGAAATCTACTGATTTCTTCTCGATGCCTTCGCCAAGTTCATAACGCACAAACCTTCGAACAACCAGGTTCTCACCTAGTCGCGCGATGGTATCTGTTAGCAATTGACCGATCGTTTTGTCGGGGTTCTTCACAAACTTTTGATCAAGCAAGCACACTTCAGACTTCCATTTACTAATCTGACCTTCGACAATCTTTTCAATCATCTCTGGCTTCTTGCCTGTTTCTTTAGCTTTACCAATCAAGACTTGGCGCTCGCGCTCAATTAAGTCCGCCGGCAGCTCTTCTGCCCTAACGCAAACAGGGTTCATGGCAGCGATGTGCATTGCTACGTCGCGAACTAAATCTTGAAAGCCGTCATTACGAGCAACGAAGTCTGTCTCTGAGTTGACCTCTAAAAGAACGCCTATGCGTCCTTCGCCATGTATGTACGCAGATACAACACCTTCAGCAGCAACTCGGCCCGCTTTTTTTGCGGCTGCGCTCAAGCCCTTTTGCCTTAACCAATCAACGGCTTTTTCAAAGTCACCGTCAACTTCGCTAAGGGCCTTTTTACAGTCCATCATCCCTGCTCCAGTTTTCTCTCTGAGTTCTTTTACGGCAGAGGCTGTAATCGTCATGTCCAAATTCTCCCATTTAGAAAAGATTTTGAGACTCACCAAATCAGTGAGTCTCGATGTGATCATATAAAACTAAGAAATTATTTTTCTTCAGTTGTTGCGACTGCGCTAGGCTCTTCTACTTTCGCAGTTGAAGCCTCTGCAGCAGCTGGAGTCTCAGCAGACGCAGGAGCCTCTAGCTCGCTAGCAATCTCAACGTCGTCTGCCATACCAACGGCAACGAGTTTTCTCTTCGCCATCTTAACAACTGCGGGACCGCCCTTGTTTCTGCTGTCGCCCGCGGATGGCGCTTTAGAATCTGGACGCACTCTTTCTTCTGTCTTTTCAGCCATTGTGCGAACTTTAAGCTCCCACTCTTTGGCTCCCTCATTGAAGGAGTCAGCAATCAACGCGGCAAAAAGCTTGATCGAGCGAATGGCGTCGTCGTTACCCGGGATTGGATAATCAACTACAGTAGGATCCGCATTCGTATCAGCAATTCCGATAACTGTAATGCCAAGTCTTTTCGCTTCTGCGACAGCGATATGTTCTTTTTTAAGATCAATAACAAACATTAAAGATGGCGGCTCTTTCATCTCACGAATACCTTCAAGGTACTCTTGTAGCCTGAGATACTCTTTCTCTATGCCTGCGCGCTCTTTTTTATTGTAAAAATCAAGTTCACCTTTTTCGCGCATTAAATCGATTTTTTTGAGTCGATCAATGCTCTGTTTAATTGTAACGAAGTTTGTGAGTGTTCCGCCGAGCCATCTTTTTGTGACAAAAAACTGGTCACACGCTTTGGCCGCTTCTTGAATGGGCTCCACAGCTTGTTTTTTTGTTCCGACGAAGATTAAACGCTTGCCTTGTGCAGCCTGCGCCTTAACGTAGTCGGCCGCTGTCTGTGCAGCTACCACGCTCTTTTGTAGGTCTATGATGTGAATTCCGCCCCGCTCACCAAAAACGAAATTCTTCATTTTCGGGTTCCAGCGTTGAGTTTGGTGGCCGAAGTGCGCTCCGGCGTCGAGCATTTCTTTGATCGTTATCTGAGCCATGTTTTCTCCTTCTGGTTAAACCACCCTCTTCATATGCCTCTTAGATTGCTAAGAGGACCAGTCGGCCCATGAAGAGGTGCGTAATATTGACCTGCACGACTACCATAGTCGGAAATGTGTGGCAATCAATTACCTGATTTCTGATGAAGCTTCTAGATTCGTTTCGCCAGAAATGGCGGGCTGTATTCGGCGGGCCATATCGATCTGCCGCCAAATGAGAGCTTTTTCAGACAGCTCTGGGCTAGCCACATAGAGATTGGCCAGTTTGGTGAAGCGGCCATCCGCTTCGATTCCTTTTTCGACCCCCACTAGGTGGTTGTGGCTTAAAGGATGAACGGAGACCTTTTCAAATAAAACTTCGTTAAAAATGTCGGGGTAGGCTCGCTTGATCTGGCGTTTTACCTCTCGCAAGGCTCCGCCGGTAGCCTCATCATCGAAGGTCAGCTCTCCGCGCACAAATGTGACCCACGAGGAGCGCTGAATTCTTGTATTTGTATCGAACCCCTCAGGAACATGACTCAAATGAGTGTCTGACTCAAAAACCCCCACGCAGGGCCACGCCTCTTTACCCGTGCCATACAATACATGGATAAATCGATTTTCAGTAAAATTGCCCCTGTGAATGAGATCCAGGTAAACGGATGTCCATGTTTCTGCTCTTGAAATCTTTTGAAGAGCCCGCCCCGTCAGAACGCCATTCGGCAAATGGGTCATCAATTTAGAGAATACATCGAAGTAAATGACCTTCGCCGCTTTAATGGCTTTTCGATCAGAAAGAGTCACCGAATCTAACCGATCACCCTCGAAGTTCATCTTTACGACTTGCTGGAACACAAAGCGCTCTTTGGGGATGTCTCTTAACAAGTGAGTGATCCATTGATGGACGTGTGGAATCAGTAAAGAATATTTGTCGCAAATGTAGTCGGCTAAAGCTTGGTAAAACTCAGGCGACTGCTGACCAAACCCAATGAAGTTTGTGAATTCCCCTTTTTGAAAGGTTTGAGGAGCTGCATCGACCGCATGTTCATGGATTTTCAGACCCATCTCATCTTCAAGCCAGCCTAAAAGTTCCGCATCAAAGGTGTTTTCTGACTGCGCACTAATGCCGTGATCAAACGTACCGAACGGGGTCTCTGACGCGCGATACTCCCTACCAATCAAATCCGGCTGAGCAACTATAAGGTAGCGTTTGCCCTGCTTTTCAAGCTTTGAAGCAACAAGAAGGGATGAAAACGTGTCGCCGATAAGTAGGTAATCGATATCTGCCATCACCTACGAGAATTCCTGATACCAGCCAATGAAGGCAAGTTTAAAATGCGACGCACTTAAATAACTTCAGACTGCTTTTACTAGGGCTTCACCGAAAAAAATCGGCGAAGCACAAATACTAAACCATCTAAAATGGTGCGAAACATTGGCCTAAATGACGGATTTCTAAGTAACCAGTTGGCCAGTGGCGGTGAATGAATGTAATACTGACGTGTTAATTTTCTTCCGAGTGTTGATTTTGACAAAACATTATCTCGAAAACTCAGCAGAGTGTGTACTTGCGGGTGATCGTAGCCACCGTAGGTCGCATTTGCCACAAAGCACATTTTAACCGTGTGACCCGCGTCTTTAAAAAATTCGCGAAGTATATCTTGATTGCGGGCCTGTTTAGCATACTGGTCTGCAAGGCGAAAAAATTCTTCTTTGTTGGAAGAGGCCTTTACAAATTCAGCAAGCTTTTTTGCCACCGCAATCTGTCTATCTTTGTATCTTGGGCTGAGATCGTAGATTCTGTAAAGGTCCCAGAAAACGGAACAGATAACATTCACTTCTTTTGATTTTTGCGCATCCTGAAACAAGTGGGGAGACAGCCCGCCTGGCTTAATCTCATAAATAATCTCTAAAACCTTTAGGTACTTCTCGTAGTTGACGGCGGCTTGAGAAAACGCGTTCGAGGCAAACTGCTCCCGCCCATCTCTTACGAGTTGGGTGCGCTTCTTCCAAAGAGTCATCTTTGTTTTTTCTTTGGCTTCTTCTTCGGCTTTGATTTTAGCGCCCTGAGAAATAAACTTTCCAAGAAGGGTGTAACATCTTGGGCAAACTTGATCTGGAATGACCTCTGTGTAACCCGAGTCTTGAAGCCGTAGTCGCATACCCGACTCAATCTTAACAAGCGTATTAACATGCGCCTCACACTTCGGGCACTTCAAGTCACCGTCTGCCTGGTTCGATTTGTCTTTTACTGCAGTCATCTTCGTCCTTGAAGCAATTTCAGCTCTATCAGGTTAGCAGCTCTTAATGGCATTGTTTACGTAAACCAAGGGCCCCATACAAGCCTGACCACTCGTCGAGGTCAGTGGCATCAACGATCAAACCTTCGTGGAACAACCTAGGCAAAGAGTTCTTAAGCTCTCTTTGGATTTGTTTTGATATTTTCGACCAGGCTGCAGCAGCGCCACCAGCCAGCACAACAACCGAAGGATTAAAAATCATCACGACATTATAGACTGCTATTGCCACGGCTTTTGTCCAGCTGGTCGCTCTATCTGAAGGCGAATTGAATAGATTTTCAATGTCACCAACGCTACCGCTACCGATATATTTTTCGAGGCTACCGTCAAAAAAGAATTCCTGAGCCATCGTCGGATTGACAACTGTGTGGCCAAATTCCACGGCCTGACCGCGACTACCAACAATTAGTCGCCCGTCATTGATGACGCCACTTCCAAGGCCAGTACCAAGAGTCAGCGCCACTAAGTAGCTAGTGCCCTTGTATTTGCCGTAGTAATATTCAGCGAGAGCTGCGCAGTTGGCATCGTTTTCAAATTTCACTTCCGCGCCAAATCGCTTTTCGAGGGCTTCTTTTAATTCAAAGCCGTTGAACTCTTGCAAATTGGGGGTATCTATCAAAACACCTCTTTGAAGATCTATAGGCCCCGGCGACGCTACCCAGATATGACTAATGCTATCTTCAATTCGCTTTGTGTATTGGTAAACAGATTCCACCCATTTTTTGGGTCCAAGCTTCGCTTCAGTCTTGATAAGAGTCTTATCGTTAATGAAATTTTCGTCTTTCGAAATCCAACCTAACTTTGTGTTGGTTCCGCCTAAATCAATGAGAATCTCTGCCATATAAACACGATAACAATGCTGCACCATTACGTCTAGGCGTGTGAGCTCACTTGGGAGCAAGCGCGGAGGATAAAGCGGGAGTCTCTAGTGTGGGAACTCAGTAGAGATGGCAGAACACCTAGGCTGAGGAGCGCCAAGGGCAACAAGAAAGTGTTCGTTTTAAAAACTCACTTACGGATATCCGCTGGCAACGCTTCGCTTGTCGACCTCAGGCTTTAAAGCCGGTCTCTCTCGAAGCTCAACTGTGAATTCGTCTACGGTCGATGCGGGATTTCTGCTTACGCTCGAAATATTTTTTTGAGACGCAGGCTTAGATTTCGTCAGCGTAACTGAGCGCTCTTCCCGACTTTGGGCCTGCGGATTTTTGGTTTTTCTCTCGTGAATTTGCGTGAGGACGCTTTTATCGCCCGGCCTCACCGTTGTGCAATTCTGAAATGAAAGCATTACAAATAAAGTCGACGTAATCAGTGATAAGTAAATCAACTGCTGCTTTATTGGAATCATTTAGTATCATTTCGGGTAGTACAAAGCTTTTGTTGAGCTAAATACATAGCACTTCAGACACTTTTGCTGAAAGGCATCATATGACTCAAAGGGGTTCACAACTTGAGACAATACTGGCAACTGGCATCTCATATCGAAGCAGCTCCAGCAGGTCGCTGAGGTTAACGGACGAAGTACTGTCGACTCAAAAGCGTTACAACTAATGGGAGATCAAAGAGATGCCCTCGGTTACAACAGTTAATCCTGCAAACGGGAATGCAATTAGCAAGTACGAACTGCAGCCGTTCACGCAGATTTCAGAGCGTATAAGCTTGGGCCATAAGGCACACCTAGAATGGCGTGTTCTCGGCTTTTCTGAGCGCGCAATGATGCTAAAAAAAGTTTCGCTCGTACTTCAGCAAAAAAAGGAGTCTTTATCACGACTGATGTCTCTTGAGATGGGTAAACCCATTTCTCAGGCCTACCTAGAGATAGAAAAGTGCGCGTGGGTGTGCGATCACTACGCCGAAAATGCCGAGGAATATTTAACGGCAGAGATCGTGACAGAACCTAATTTGAACGCAGAGGTTGTTTGCCAGCCCCTTGGGGTTGTGTTTGCTGTTATGCCTTGGAACTTCCCGTTTTGGCAGGTTTTTCGCTTTGCTGCGCCGGCATTGATGGCGGGCAACGTGGGCCTACTGAAACACTCTTCAAATACCACGGGCTGCGCACTAGAAATTGAGAAAGTTTTTTTAACGGCGGGCCTTCCAGAGGGTATATTTCAAACCGTTGTTTGCGATCATCAGGTGACCGAGCAAATCATTGCGCACCCGCTAGTTAGGGCGGTCACTTTAACTGGCAGCTCTGAGGCGGGACAAAAAATTGCCGCGATTGCGGGTAAGTATTTAAAAAAGAGCGTTTTAGAGCTTGGCGGCAGCGATCCGTACATTGTGTTAAAAGATGCAAACATTGATGATGCCGTAAAAGCTTGCGTGAAATCTCGGCTCATTAACACTGGGCAAAGCTGTATTGCCGCTAAAAGGTTTATTGTTGAAGCACCCATCTACGAAAAGTTCACAAAAGAAGTTGTCGAAGAGATGAGCCGCAAAAAAGTAGGCGCTCCTTTAGACGATCTTGATTTAGGCCCCATGGCACGAGTCGATCTACGAGACGAACTTCACAAACAAGTCATTAGATCTGTCCAAGAAGGTGCGAAGCTGCTACTCGGCGGTACTCTGCCTGAAATGCCAGGCGCTTACTACATGCCAACGGTACTCTCTGATGTGCTACCTGAGCACACTTGTTTTCGTGAAGAGCTTTTTGGCCCCGTTGCAGCTATTGTACGCGCGCAAGACGCCAGCCACGCCGTAGAACTTGCAAACACAAGTGAGTTTGGCTTAGGCGCTGCCGTTTTTACCGAGAGCCGAACGGCAGCTCATAAAATAGCCCTAAAAATTGACTCGGGTTGCGTTTTTATAAATGACTTTGTAAAGAGCGACCCGAGACTGCCTTTTGGGGGCATCAAGTCTTCAGGTTACGGCAGAGAACTCAGCCATTACGGAATTAAAGAGTTTTGCAATATAAAGACAATCGCTGGTTAGTCGAAGTACTAACGACGAAGGGCCGACAATGAACAGCCTATGGGAGCGGGTGAACAAAACATGAATTCAGAGTTAAAGGATTGGGCAAGCGGTAACCCTTCTTGTGAACTATTAATTGAGCTAAGAGCCAACACAATGCCCTCTTCATTTAGGCAAGACATTGCAGCATGCATAGGTGCTCTTTACAAAGAAAGTCCGGTCAATGCCTTTAGCCTAGATGGCGGCGGAAGGCTTCAAGTCATCACTGAAATGCCCAATTTAAAAACACAAGCCCTGCAGTTTGGTGATCAGTTAAAAACCGGGGGGCAGACGCTGTTAAGTGAGCGCTCTAGTCCTAATAGGATTGATCTACCTTTTGATGAAACGTGTTTTTTAATTGATGCCGAAAAGGCCAGAGCAAAAAATGTGGCCGCGCTTGCTCACGCCCTTTGCGAGGTTCGCTTTAAGCCCGACAAGTATTTACTTATAAAGCGTTCACTTGTACCGGATGCCTCTAACTTGCCAACACTCGCACAAGTTGAGGGCTCTTTACTCAAGATGCTCAGCGATCGCTACAAGGCGTCTCTTGGACCCTGGTATTTGTATGAGTTTTACTCTGACAGCGGCCCTAGCGGCGAGAGCCGTGTGAATCTTTACGGGGTCTCTCGCTCGGGTAAACTGAGTATGCTTTACAGTTAGCGGATTTCGCAAGGACCGCGAAAGCCACGACCCTTACCCGCCTGGCTTAGCGAATTTACAGGGGGTAGAGCCAAATTATCGTTGTGGATAACTTGGCAATAATTGTGTATAGTGAAGTGTTACGTCTTTAAAGCTTTTCAGGAGAACCCTCTTTGGGGGTGCACTGGTTTCGACGTGGGTAAAGAAGCTTAGGGAGCAGGTAGAGGCGCATGAGGACCTCTCAAAAAACGTGCACTTGTAGTTGCAAACCAAAACTTTGCACTTGCTGCCTAATTTAGTGTAGCACGCTGATTCAAGAAATGGTGATGGTCTTGATGAGGTGTCACTTTAGTCACCTCGGTCGAAAGTGGTTTTCTTCAGCGCTTTCAGCCTAAATTTTCTGAGGGAATATTTGTAAATGAGTTTGTTTGTGTACTTGCTTACAAATCATTAAACGCAAACTAAACCTGTAGTGCCTTAACGTGGAAGACTTGCGGACGGGGGTTCGATTCCCCCCACCTCCACCAAATCTTACGCTGGACGAACCATCGTCCATTAAAAAGCCGCCTAGATAGACACCTATCTCAGCGGCTTTTTTAATTTCTGCCATCTTTTCACCACATTCAGCTCCTCCGAACGAAGCCTCTAGTGGCCTACCAAGTTTACGAAAAGGGAGAACAACTCCTGATTGACCCTTATGGGCCTCTCTAACGGCCTCTGATTGGCGCTCTGTTCCCCAAAAATCTACCATAATGACATTTTCGGGGTTCAAGTGAATGGTCTTAACAATATTCCTCAAAATCTCACGCTTTTTGGCCAAATTGGCCTTTCTAAAACGTTCGCTTCTGAGTAAATCAATTCCACCCAACAGATAATCTATGTCAATTTCTCTTTCGTGATCAGAATCTAGTTTTTGTTTTAGTGATTCAGTTTCTTCTTTCAAAAGAACTAATTTTTTTTCAGATTCTTCCAGTTTGTTGATCAAACTGTTCAATCTAGCTGCATTTGAATTGGTGGCCATGATCGTAACGAGTTGGTCAATTTCAGCTTGAGTTTTTTCAAGCTCTTTTTCTTTCATTTTAACTAATGATTGATTCACCTTTGGCCGAGAATTATTCATGTCCTTTAAAATCTCAACAAAATGCTCTTTCATTGCCTGATTATTTAAAAACGAGAAAGCTTGTTTCTTAACAAGAGTTTCTAATTCAATCGCAGGGTATCTTTTAATACGACAAGAAGAAGCTCCCTTGTGACCATAGTAGAAATGTGTGCCATTTCTACCACTGCCTGATTGACCAAAGAGAGGAGAACCACACTCGTCACAAGTAAGAAGCCCAGAGAAAATAAAATCATGCTTTGGTGCAGATTTTACTTGTTTGTTCATATTCAATCTTTCTTGAACTTGATTGAATCGTGCTTCGTCAATGATGGCTTCCCAAGAAGCATCAACATATGAATATTGTTCTTCAAACTTTAAAAGCTCAGGAGCGACTTCTTTATTGCTTTTATTTATCTCTCTCTTTCCAATATAGGCAGGATTGGTCAGTGTTCTCCAAATATGATCATGATTGAATGGGTTTCCACCTTTAGCTTGACCATCTTTGCCGACCCACATTTTATTTACAAATCCACGCTTGTTTAACTCATGAGCTACTGCTGAAATACTCCCAAGTTCAAAATAAAGATTGAATATTTCCTTAACAAGATTGGCTTCTTTTTTATTGAGAATTAAACGACCAGAGTTTTTAGTGTCTTTGTCATAACCTAGAAAAGGATGGCCACCGTTTAAAAGGCCTCGCAATGCACGAGAGTGAAAGTTATTTTTAATCCTTTCTGCTGTTAGCTCTCTTTCAAATTGGGCAAGTGCCATAATAATCGTCATGAAAACGCGGCCAGCAGGGCTTGTGGTATCAAAATCATATTGAAGACAAATGAAATCACAGCCAAGTTTTTCCATATCATTGATGAAATTTAAAAAGTCGGCGACGGAACGACTCAAACGAGATAACTCCGTAACCATTACAGTATCAATTCTTTTTTTCTTGATATCAGCGATGAGCCTTTGGAACTCAGGGCGATCAGTGTTTTTACCTGAGTAGGCCTCATCTTTATATAGATCAACGACTTTTCCCCATTTGCCATTTTCATAGCGATTCTTCTCTTCAACTTTCATTCTTAATCGTTGAATTTGAGAGGTAATGGAACCCTCTTTGTTTTTTGCCTGCTCATCTGTCGATACACGACAATAAATAGCAATCTTTCTCATAACTAATCCTTACTACGCTTGATAATGACATCAACATCTAAACCAATACCGTTAGCAATTCTTACTAACTGGTCAATGCTGACTCCTCTTTCTGTTCCTCGAAGAATTTTATTAACATTTCTTCGATCAAGCCCAATCATTCGAGCAACTTCACCTTGCGATAAATTCTTGCGTTCCATTTCTTTTTCAATTGATGCAAGTAACTTTATTTTTATCTCACCACTTTTGTTTTCAATCAAAATAGTCATTTTACAAACCTTGTATCTGTTGAATTGTAATTCCAGCAGCCAATATTTCTCTCTTTAAATCATTTTTCCAATAGCCGTATTGATCAAAACCAACGTACACAACGCCACTAATATCATTAGGAGTTTCAATGTCTCCTTTAACTAAAGCAGTAACTCTTTGTCGTCCTAACTTTGCCATTAGATAACCATGTTCAAGAACGACATTTTGCCTAGCTCTGTACCTATAACTCATTTTAGATTGATCATAATTATATATTGAGCCAACGTCACAAGGAGTGTATAGAACTACTGCAAATCCAACATTTGTGTAAGTTTCAATTTTTTCAATAATTGTTTTTCCTAAATTTGCCTGTTCATGAAGAATAATTGGAATAAGGCCTAGTTCAGTAATGTATGAAGCAACTTGGTATTTTGTATCATCATCTCTCCCATGAACAATAAAAACATGATTGTTATTAAGGGAGTCAATGATATTTGCTGGTAGATTACTTCTACCAGTTTCACGCTCCCTTATTGTCTTAGCTGCTTCAACTTGATCTTTTGAATAAAATCCTTTTTCGGATAGAGTCTTGAGTAGGTTATCATCTTTGATTGACCAATGAGTTCTGTTTCTTTCAAATAGTGGTATATCAAAAACTTTCTCTAGTTTTTCAAGTGATCCAGCAGGAAGCGGAGGTAAGATGGTATCAAACTTATATTCAATAAGAATATGATCACTCCTAACTTTTAAATTAGTGATGTATCCAACTCTCGAATCATGTTTGTCACCTTCAATTGCAAACAAAGTCGGGAAAGATTTTAGTTTATTCAAGGTTTCAATATTTAATTCAGCAAACTGATCTCTTATATAACTCTCAGTGTGTTCTAAATATCTTTTCTTATCGCATTGGTAAGGATCAAGATTCCATGAATCAGGGTTATAGCTAATCATTAAGTTGAACATTGTATTTCCTTGTAACTTATCCTATATAAAACAAGACTAGCGTGATATATCACGCTAGTCAAGAAAGAAATACATTCGTGAGATCAGTTACTTAACTTGCCGTGCTGGCCAAATGGGGAAAAATTAGCTGACAGAGCACTCTAAAACGCTGCTTTTCAGCCTCAATCTCCTGTGGGGTGTAGCGGACGACTATTTTAAATTCCTTCAGGTTGGTCTTCTTCTGCGAGCTTTTCTTTTTTTGATTTTTTGACATTTGTTCGTTTGTTCCTCATTTGGATTTTCTGAAGAGCATTGGCCAAAATATCGGCTGCATTATCAGAACTCTGAATTTTGGTTGCTAAATCTCGTAAGTATTCTTTTGAATTAAAATGATCCTGAATGATTTGATCTTTTTTCTTTTCAAAAGATTCTTTTCTGAAACCTTCAACAATCCATGAAACGAGTCTTGATGGGTTTATTTTTACAAAGTCACCGCTATCTTTTAACTCTTGTAACATTTCAGTTAATGCATCTTGTGCATTAGTATCCAGAAAAACTCTGAACTGGGTTTGCTTATTCATTTAACCTCTCTTGGGTATTCAAGAACAACGCTGGCCTTAAATTCAACCCTGTCTTGATTTGGAATCTGTCTGGAACCTGTCGGCCCACCTGATGAAAATGATCTTTGACCGTGGCCATCACATCTGCCGAAGCCTAAAAATCCAGTTTGAACATTTCCATTTATTGGTTCTGGTGAAACTATAAGGAATACTTCATCGCTTTCTGAGAGCATTTCATCTGACAATTTAAATCGTGAAATAACTTTTGCACCCTGATGGTCACTTATGATGCCAATGGGGTAAGTATTATTTCCAATTCTAAATTTAACAGAGATGTTGATTGCATCTTGGTCAAAAAGGTATGGGCTTTTGAGATCATCAGATTGCTCTCGATATTTATGAGTACAAGTCCCGCGACGCTCATCTTCAAAACATTCCATAAGCTTTGGAGTAAGACACATTCTACAAATCGGATCACGAATACATATTCTTTTTGTCCATCGAGATTGATAATTCCGATTAATGATGTTTGTGAACTGAGGTGTATATCTTGTGCCCACAAGATATAGCTCGATAATGTTCCCTGCCTGTTGTTGTCCTAGCGATATCTGATTAGTTAAAACTTCTGATTCAAGTAGAACTTCTCTTCGGGGTGCATTTTCAATTTGAACATCGTTTTTTACTTCAGGTGGATTCTCTTCTTCCCAAAAGTTTCCGCAACCAACAAGAGACAGCATGAACAACAATCCAAGACTAGATGTTAAGAATCTCATTTTTTTGCCTTTGGTGGATTTGGAACCCATTGAGGCTCTTCTGTAATAACCCAGACACGATGGCCCTCAATAAGTTTTTTTCCTTGCACTTGGGTATCAATCCACTGTGCTTCAACTTTTGGAACTGTAAGGCCCGGCCCAGATGAGCTTTGATAGCCTGAAGGAGTAGAGACATTAAATTTCTCTAAATTGAAAAGTGTTTCTCTTCTTACTCGATCGTCTCGCTTATCCATGCCCTTATGTAAAAAGTAGCTAGCGATACCTCCGATGGCACCACCGATTAGCGCGCCTTGAAGTGCGGCTTGGCCTTTATTGCGATCTGCTAGCGAAGATGCTCCTATTGCTCCTGTCGCTGCACCTGTTCCTGCTCCAACAATTAATGATTCTCTCATTGTCGAACAACCCACCATCGAGACCATTAGCATGGTCAAAACTAAAATATTCATCAAAATTCTCCTTAATATCAAAATCCCTTGATTGAACTTAAAAACCTAACTTGTGATGTAGTCATAACAATTAGTTAGAAGGTTTTTGCTACCAATGCATTGGTAGCTTGTTGGTAGTCATAATCATGGAAATTTAGTGTAAATGTTTTGCCACTGATATTTTTAAAAGTGGCTGAACTACTGTGTTTAAAAAATTCTTTCACCAAACAAAAATATATTTTTTGTGTGTATCTTTGTGCCAATTCAGTTTCAATTCTCATTAGTCCTTTAAGAATTGTGGGGTTATCACAAACGTAAAGAACGACATCGACATTTTCCTCCAAATGGTAATTCAATAAATATTCAGACCATCGACCTGAGTCTTTGTGTGATCGCTCATATTCAACAGCAACTTTGAATTCTTGATTTTCGATCAAAAGTGAAAGAAAAATATCACTATTCAATCTTTTGAATGGATCAAATTGTTCACTTAAATCACCATGATCAATTCCTTGAATTTCATTTTCAAGCTTAAGTGAGTTTAAACTTCTAGATTTAATTAGCTTGAAATAAATCTTCGCCACACATAAATCATGGACTGGATTGGAGCACTTAAGTTCTTTTCTAATAATCTTCCCTGATAAATAGTCTTCGACTTCCAGCAAGCCATTTTCTGTAATGTTATATAAAGGCTTTAATGCCATTCCATTAAAATGGGCACGTTTATCAATGTAATGACCATTTACTAAACGCTGGATTCTTTTGACGACAGTGGATTTGTGCAAATTTTTGAAGTGATTATCCATCAGCAGATCAAGATCAAGACCTTTAGTGTAAAATAAATCCCTAAGTAAAACACGGTCTCGCTTACTTAAAACGACTTTCCAGCTTTTCTTTTTTTTCAAAAGATGGATTAATTCCCGTCAGGGATTTGTGTTTTCTTTCCTAGGACTTCGCCCTCAGAAATATCCATCATTGGTCGAAAGCAGGGATAATTTGAACTGAACTTTTCTTGTAAGATTTCAATTTCACTTTTGAGTTCTTCATCTTCAAGGAATGGAGCTTGTATTTCTAAAAACTCATTTCCTGAAGCCCATACTGCGCGGCCCTTAATATCTGGCAACTCAAATGCTCTTTTGTTGCCTAGAACTGTCACAGAGTTAGTCATCGTGTTCATTCTGAAACAAACTCGTCCACCGATATTTTCTTGAACTTTAGTGTCAATTGTTTCTTTTGATACCTTTTGAGTAGCAAAAATAAGATGAATTCCTGCGGCCCGTGCCAGTTTGGCCAGCTCATCTGTATATTCCCTTGCGGTATTAATCAGATGGGCCTTAGTCGCATTGGCCTTTACTTTTGAATAGAGAACAGAAGCCTCATCAATTCCAACAACAATTTTGTCCATTTTGTCCCTTGCTGGAATAATTTCTTTATTTCCTGTCTTTTCCAAATACTCAAAACGTCGATCCATTTCATCTTTTACTTTCTTTAGCATTTGACAGGCCTCGGCTTCCGTCTTGGCGATTCTCACATTTGGCAATTCTCCAAACTCTTTCATCTCAACACCTCGCTTTAAATCTAAGAGATAAAGCTGTAGCCTTGGCGTAGATTTTAAAAGACTCACAAGTGTTTGCTTAAAAAAGACACTCTTTCCACCGCCAGTGGTTCCAGCTATAAGCAGATGTGGAAGTGATTCAAGAGTCCTCGTGACAACTCCTTTCATTGATTCACCAATAATAAAAGAATGAGGCTTCACTAGTTGTGCTTCTACATCATGGTACTTAACAAGCTTTGGAAGTTTTCTCTTTGTTAGGTACAAAATGATAATTTGCGGATTACTGCCGTTAGCTATTGAATCAATCTCTTCAGCAAATGAAGCCTCAATATCACTTTTTCTCTGCTGGTATTTATCAATCCCAATTCCAACCGATTTTATAACTAACGTAGTCTTAAACTCATCGACATTGTTGACTGATACGACTCTAAAAAAAGCGCCTTCTGCACCATTTAATCCAATTCTGTTCAATTTTTTCTGAAACTCTTGCATCAGCTTAAATTCACGCAGGCCAACCAAAATGGAGGTGAACAACAAAATCGCGAATAGAAAAGCAAAGAAGAAAACCTCCCACGGAATTTTGTAAAGGACATTTACTAGAAATTTAGGAAGCTCATTCTGTATTCCTAAATGTGTCGCCCATAAAAATCTGTGGTTAAAAGTTGTTGCGCCAATTATCAGAGTTGTAGAGAGCATTAAAAGATAATATTCCTTCTTGTTCCTCCACATTTTTTTTAGTCCAAGCCAAACGCATTGAGATAAAGATTCAATAATTTTAAGAAACTTATTCTCCTCTGTTTTTGATTTACTCATTTTCACCGCCAAATGCCGAAGTTAAACTGATAATAATGTCAGTACCAGCTTCAAGCGTAATGTAAGGAGGAGTCTGGGCCATGGCCTCTGCGTGTCTGGCGGCTTCCATCTCTGAAACTTTAGATACACCCTGAAATACAGCATTTTTCATTGTTGGCTTGGGGGTTGTTGCACCGAAATCGCCATGGGCCGTCTTATCTGTTAAAACATCTGTCATACTAGATACCATTGTTAGTCCTAATGTTCCGGCAATTCTAATCCCAGTTTCCGAGTGAACATCTCCAATAATGCCATTTGAATAGTCAGAACTATCTAGCGCCATGGCCATTATTTGTTTTTCTTCACCCGTTGGGCTAATTGCTTTATCAAAACTCAGATAAATCCTTTCGCCTTTACCTGAAAAATGGGCTTTTCCAATAAGCATGGAATTCTTTTCAATAAATTGTTCTCCTTTAAAGTTTGCACCATAAGGCAAAAGAACTTTAACTTGCGAGGTTAAATCTCGTGAGTCGATTGCGGACAAGAGCTTGCCAATGATATTTGATCCATTGGGAAGTGCTTTTTTCAATGACTTATCATCACTTCTAACAAGAACTTGTTTTGCTCTGTATTCCAGCTTCTTTTGCTGAAATTCACCCGACATATTATTAGATTTTTTTGTGTCAGGTGGTACTTCATTTTGAATTGGAATCATTTCAATTTCAGTGCTGGTCAATTGAGGCTGTTGTTCATCGCCGTCAATTAGACTCTTATCTGTCTTTTGTGATGTACCTGCTGGTGGTGAATCAAAGACAATGGCAAAAATTGTATAGGTTAGCCCCAGAATGAAGGCTAAAATACTTCCAATTTTTTTTATATTAAATCTTCTTTTCCCACCATCTAGAGTAAAAGCGAACCTCTCAAACCATCCAGATTTTTCATTGGCTATAAAAATTTCTCCTCAATGATGTGTTTTGCTTCCAAGCCTTGATACTTAACATTCAGAGTAAAGCTTTTTTTAGATGGAAGTTTTAATAGAAGGCGAATAGTTGCCATATAATTTCCTTCTTTTTGATCAATTATCACTTTACTCTCACCATAAGTTTTATTCCCATGAGTCGTCATAAATTTGAAATCATTTACATTTATGATTTCTTTTTTTAAATGTTCAACTCTTAGGTCAAGGATATAAAGCTTTAGTGAATCATGAAATTGGATATTCTCTGATGTCACAATTAGCTTACCTCCAATTACCTTTTTTAAACTAAACTTTTCTTTCGGCCTTTGTTTAGGTTCTTGCCTTTGCATGATGGGAGATGGCTTCCAGCCACGCTTCACAATGACTAAGTCATCATAGTGAGCATCACTATCTACATTTAGAATCAAACCATAGGTGTTGTATTCACCGTACACAAACAAGTTCGTTTTTGCCGTTCCTAGAGGTTGAATGGTGACATCATTATCAATGAATTCAACATTGAAATAATTTTGATTTCCAATGACAACTTTCTTGGGCTTTTCCAAAAAACGCAATACAGTAGATTGGCCCATCTTAAGGTTAATATGGCCCATTTCGTTAGAACTCATGTACAGATCACGAACCTTTGCATGGGAGATACTCACAGCAAAAAAAGTAAAAATCACAATCAATATATTATTTATTCTCATGCTCAATAACTCCGTTGACTAAGATTCCATAAGGGTTCCATTTTGAAGCTTTATCTTTGATTAATTGAAAACTTGCTTCTGTTGGTACGATCAAAGGAATGCCATTGAATCTGACAATTTTATCAAACTTTGCAAGTGCTTCCTTATCATTTACGATGACTTCAATGTTTGCGACATACTGGTCAATTTTTGACAATTGTGACTCAGATTTGTCTTTCTTGATTTCACCTTCAAGGGCCTGAAGATATCCATCCGTTGAAAGAGGAGCAATATTCCGTAAAGTTCCACCGAGGTCATCTTTTCTAATTTGATATCTAAGATTGATGAACTCTTTCAAAAAGACTTTAACATCTTCTTGGTTTGGGCCTGCGCTCAAATGCCTTCCAACGACATAGGACTTACTCTGACCAGTCTCTTGAATCACAATTGGATCAGGATTTAGGATAACAAAAATGAGAATGACCATCAGTAGAGTTACAAATCCTAAAAACATCGTTGCGATCTGATAGAGTTTCAGCTCTTTGTTAATTCCAAGCCACTGATTGATTGGTGTAAAGATTTTATTTTTTATCATTATTTCTTCCTTTGTTGAAATTTGGACGTAGTACATTTGGTGGATCAATATGGCGCTCAGGTTTTCGCCAATTTTGTATCCTATTATCTATTCTTTCCTTGGCCATCTGAAGATTTTGTCCAATAGGACGACTAATTTTCCCAAATGATGATTTCAAACCATTTGATCCCTGACTCATTAAATTCTTGCCGTTTTTAACCGCCATACTTTTAATGAAAGCACCTGTTGCCGCAGTTGGAACTGCTGCTAACGCCGAAGCCGCTCCTGACATTCCATCATTTATGAGTGACTTCGTTGCAAATGGAATAAAGAGCATAGAGACACCAATACAAAGATTAATAAGGATTGATGTCAAAAAGTTATCCCAATTCCCGACTTGTGGAGCGGTTGCCAGTTTTAAAAGCATTATCGCTAGAATTGACCATAGCACTTTCCAAACCATGACATTGATCAATCCTTTATAAAGATTTGATGTCACAAAGGAGGTTGATCTTGAGATGTACATTAGAATCATCAGCGGCGAGCAGACATACAATACTGACCATACATAATGAATAAGTACATTAGCGACGAAGACTCCAAGGTAGGCAACGATATAAGAAACCAGACTTAAAATAAAAATGATGGCCTCGCGAAACTTAAGCCAACTAACGCTATTATCTTCATAGTTCTTGCCGAGTTCACCCATCAAATCCCATAGGCTTTTGACCCCATTGATTTTATCTGTAATCCCATCACCAACCATGGCAATGAGATTCATCGTCTCATTGAAAAAGAAGAGTAGGATCATTGAAATCACTGCTCTTCTAATGATATCTCCTGCATTCGGATTTCCTTCCGGCATTTTGAAAAACTCAAAGACGATTAACAGAACACAAAATGGAACTATTAATATCCAGTAGATTTGCAAAATCTGAGCGTGAAGCTCCCTACATACCTCTGGTAAATACTCAAACATTAGAATCGAGGTAGGTTAAAGTCGCCGCGAAAGCTCGTGAGACCATTTTTCAAATCTTGCTTAACTTTTTGATGCCCAAGAACTGAATCTTTGCCATCTTTGTTGTTAAGGGCCAGTGATTCACTTTGTAGCTTAAGCATTTGTCCATTTACTCTTAATAGCTGATTTAGAGTGTGAAGAATTTGAGCATTTACTTCAGCATTCATTCTAGCAGCTCCCTTGGGAGAAGCTTGTCTACTTTGAATAGAAATTTTCACAGCATTTTCCTCTTGAAGGCGGCTATACTCTTTTGAAGCATTAACCATCTTCAGACTTTCAGCTACACTTTGGTCATGAAGAAGTTGCAAAGCAGCTTCCTCACTCTTGGGAATAGCCCCATAAATCTGATTGACTGAGTTCATTGCTGTCTGAAATGTTCTTAGCTCTTCTAAAATTCTTTCATCTTTAACGGGTAACGAATTCATGAGACCGATGGAATTCTCAATACCTTGATTAATTAATCGAATATACTGATCACTATTCTTTGCCTGATCAATCATTAATTTTAACTGCTGATATCGCTTGATATTTTCTGCGAGTATCTTTGCTAAATATGCAGCATTGGCCCAGCCAGCACCGCCATCACCCCAAAATGCTTTGGACTCAAAAGGAGTAAAAGCGATTGATGAGACAATTAATCCAACCATAAATTTATTTCTTATGATGCCTCCTTAGTTTTGTTTGCAAGCTTTGATAAAATTTCGATCTTCGACAAGTTAGGAAACTGCGATTGCAAGTCTTGAATTTGAGACTTGTCATGGCCGTCACTTGTACAAATCCAGTAGCTTAATGGGTCTGGCGTTAACCTTAAAACGGCACGGTTTTCGTCTTGGAGATAGTAAAATTCAGAATATTTTCCTTTAACTATTTCTAAACTTTTTATCACTTCAATTTCGTTGTCATTTAAGTCCATTGCTTCTTGAAAATCTTTCCAATCAATCTTTCTCTGTCTTAAAACAAAGATGCTTGTAGTGTTTGGAAAAATTGCATTCTTAATTTCTTGACTAGAAAGGAAATCTTTATAGTTTTGACTGATGCACCAAATTCCTCCATTGAATTTTCTAAAAGTTCGGTAGGCTTCTAGTGTAAAACTAAGCCCACTTTTTGTTTCAAATAACTTCCACGCTTCATCAATGATAAGTAGATAAGGTCGTTTCAAATCATTTGCAGCCTCATTTTTTATGAAATCAGTTAGAAGGAGTAGAAACACGTTCTGTAGGTCTGGATAAGTATCCAATCCTTTTATTTCAATTGTTACCAAGTCCTTTGAGAGCTGAATATTCGTATGACCATCAAGCATTTTTCCGTAAGCTGTTTGACCCGTCCATGAATACAATATTTCAGCATAGTCCTTTAATGCTTTATTGGAGTGGGACTTTAAAGTTTCTTTGAAATCAGAAAGTGTGGGTGCTTTTTCTTTGCAGCGATTGTATGTCAAAAAGATAGCCTCTTCTAATAAAGCCTTATCACGCTTGGGCAGTCCATTCGAGTCATCTTCCTTGATAATAGATTCGAGTGCCCCTAAGATCAGCTTTACCTTTGTTGGTGATGGTAGTTTTTCTCCTTTGGGTAAATCAAACATATTAAGGCAAATATTTGAATCAAGATTCAAATTAATGAATTCTCCATCTAAAACATCAAGCAATGTTTCAGAAGAGGCACCGTTATCAATCCACACAATTTTTGGAGTAGGACTCTGCCCATAAAATTGAAGCATAAGCTGAGATATCGTGAAGCTCTTACCAGCTCCCGAACCACCAAAGATGAGTCCATTCCAATTTGGCAATTCTTTCGCAAATGGATCAATTGAAAATAAGACGCTATCCCTATTTGGTAGTAAGCAGACTGGTTTTTTATTTCCTCTCCAATAGTCAAACATGGTCGTAAGGTGGGAGGCATTGCTTGATTTAACTTTTTTCTCTCGTGAAAAGTCACATACTCCTGGGGCATTTTTAAAAAACAGGTCTAGTGTTGGTAATGTTTCAATCACACCTTCACAGCCACCCATTTGACGTAATGCTTTTAGAATTTCATCTCCCATTTGATCAAGCTTTTCTTTATCCTTTGCAGAGTAGTATATACTTGTCTCCATTGAGATAAGTTTTTCGGAACCCTCAAGTAATTCTCGGATAAGGCCTTCAATTTGCTCTAGTTGGGATTCCGACTCAATATCAGTAACGTGCCCATTTCCAGATGCCATACTATTTGTAAGTCTTCTCTGTACTTGTAAGCGATCTGCTTCCTTTTTCTGCTCTAAGACCTTAATCGTTTGAACTATTTTGTAGTGGAATGGCAGTTTCGTTAAAATTTCCGCCATTGCTGCTTGAGTTTGTCCTTCTGGCAAAGTTTTTAAACTTACACAACGGGTAAGGAGATTACCAATCCTAAGAGTATCGTTATCGACAAAAACATCTGTTAAGGTCACCTGAGATGAAAAACTTTGCTGATTAATTTCTGAAAACTCTCGTAAATTGGGAACTCCAACTCTCTCACTTCGATCTGAGTTAAAATACTCAAAAACAAGTTTGAACCATTGTTCTGAGTTTAACCTCGACGGATTGAAATTCATTTGTCTTAAGCTTGATTCAATAGTCTTAATCTGTCTTTCAAAGTAAAAAAGAGATGCTTGAAATGATTCCTGAGTGATCTGTTCAAAATGATCCTGTTTTTGCCAAAATTTTCTTTTGGATAATTGCCTATGCTGGCTCCGTACGAAAATGTAGAGATCGGGATTATAAAATCCTCCATCATTAGCAATTTCTTCAAATTGATCAAAGCGAGCTTTTGAAATTGGCTTATAAATTTCCAACGACTCAGTAGATGTACTTTTATGAGCATTCAAAATTGATTCAATATTAGCCTTTACATCATAGACTAATTGAATTTTCATTCCTTCATCTAAAGAAACAAGAAGCGTTTCAAATTTTTTACTTAGATTGTTAATGGCTTCATTTGAAGCTGATGAGATATCAGCTCCATTTATTTTAAAGCCTAGTCCTAATGAGCCATCCATGAAAACCATATAGTCATGATGAAAATGCCAATATGGTAGCTTGTTCGCTAGAGTGTTATTCGACATATATTTTCCTATTTCGTTTTGTTTCAGAATGATCAGTCTCACCAGCACTTAAACGGCCCGGCTCCATGTGAAAGCGGATTAAGTGGATCAAATAGTTCTCAGGCTTATTTCTTTTTATAAAAAATAGAACGAGGGCCATGATAATTGGTATGACAAAGACCATCACCGTTCCAAAGGGTGTTTGACCGAATATCAAATTCATAATCGCCGCAAAGAGAAGGACAAAAAGAAGATCATGGGCCTCAAGGCCCACGATCTTGATTTTTGCATCTAATCTTCGATGAACACTAGATGAGTTTAATTCCATTATTGACCTGCTGCTGACTGAAACCAGCCAATTATATGTGGTGCCATGAATCCGATAATCGAGCAGACAATTACCATGATGATTCTACCTTTAGCGGCACCATCACCTGTTAGGGCAAGGATGACTGCATAGACAAGTCCTAGTACGCTCACCAACGGTAATATGACAGTAATAAGCTTCGTCGTGAGTCCTTGCATCTTCGATTCAAAGCCTCCTGCAAATTGTGCGTGAGCAAGATCAGGCATGAAAGCCACAAAAGCAACAAGTGCAATCATGAACGCCATTGAAATCATATTTTCCTTATTCATTGTTCATCCCCATAACTAAAGTTTTTGAGTAAGGCCCGAAATCAACATAGACATCACCCTTAGTTTGTTTCGATGAGAATCCTTCACCAATAACTTTGCGTTGATGAAATTTTCCATCTTTCTTGATGACAACTTCAGCACGATAGAGAACATCTTCGCTTTGAGATCCCGTTGGCTTTAGGTAATATTGAGTATCTGGGTGAATATCGAGCTTGAGTCGATATTCTGCAAATTTCTCATCATAAAAAGCAACTCCAGCAGGAAGATTTTTATTTGTATTTTTGTCATACCACCATAGAAGTAGTGGCTTAGTTTGTTTTGCTTGTTCTGTTTTCATATTTTCTCCAAAATTTAATTAAAGCTTTCCAATGCCAACCAGTGAGTTATTTATTTAGCTGAATCCTCCTAAGCACACTCTGGCTCTTGCAGATGAATGAAGTCATTTCTCAAACGATCTAGGGCAGATGAGAGCATCTTTTTTACTGCTACGGATGAAATGCAAAGGGCCTTTGATATTTCATATTCACAAAGACCTTCCCAGAATTTGAGATAGATAACAGCAAGTTCACCTGTGGGTAGGTTTGCAACTTTCTCTCGTACAATCTCAGACTCAAGGTCATTAAGTTTTAATTTTGAAAATGTGTCTTCATCGCACTTACTAGACTCTTTCAAATAGTCGATTTGAACTTGCTGATCCATGCGTTTTTGAATTTTGTGAGCTGGCCAGATTACTTCCGTTTGGTTTTTCATATTATAATCCTCTATGGTTTGGCAGTTGGCTCTTGGCAGCCAAGTAAAGATGTTGCGCTTTGATTTCATTCAAGCGTTCTTCATTGATGTCTTTTCCTAGAAACTTTCCGATGGATGAAAATATTTTTCCAACGATGCGAATTGGAAAGAGAATCCCTTCTTTGAATTTTGATTTACCTAATATGCTCATGACTCCTCCTCGAAGCATTTAATTGCCTTCCTGTGGAGTACATATTTCACGAGCTATGCCAGACTTGGCATTTTGGATTTTGGGAGTGATTTCAGTTATTTGGTACGAAGAGAGTTAAGATAAAATAGTAGCAGAAATAGAAGCGCTACTGTGGTCGCAATAGTAGCGCTACAGTTTGCAAATTACGCGAAGGTCAGGTTTTCCATTTCGAGGAGTTTTGTCTAATCGAAGCCTGCTTGCATAATTTCTTTGGATTTCAGCTTCAATTCGGTTCCACATTTTATCTGCATCATGTGATATGTATTCATCACTGTGAACGCTGTCGATATCGAGGTTGAGAATTAGGCTAATATAAATATCGCTTGAATAAATGCGTTCACTCTTCATTAAATCTGTTTTTTCGATCTTTTTGATGTGAAGTTGTTTGTCAATTAGATTAAATTTTAAAAAGTTTTCAGATTTGTATGACATGTAGTACGTATCTTCAGTACGTTCAAATCTAAATTTAGACATTTGAGAGTCCATGTTAAGAATCTTGTTTTTTTCTTGCACGGACTTTAATTTATCTTCGAGTTCTCTGTATTTACTTCGCGAAACTAACCAGCACATTTTTTTTCCCTATTTATTAAATGAACTAATAAATTCTATTCGCTAGGAAATTTTTGTCAATAAAGCTGATTCTGAGGTTGACCGATAATAATAGAGAGCCATTGAAAGAAGTAAGATAATCGCATTCAGAGGATTCACTAAGCACATACCTAATTCGGACAATGAATAACCCACATACATTGGGTGGCTGACCCATTTGTAAATGCCACTTTTAACTAGAGATCGCTTAGCTGGTGAGATACCTAGTGAAGTGCCTAGTTCAATAGTCGCAAGGGCAACGAAGAGAAAACCAACGATGGCTAATATATCAGAAGCAAGAAGCATTTCTTTTGTTGCATGATCTGACCCAAAGTATAAAAGCGGCATCGCTGACGATAAATAGGCCGTAATCGAAATGAGTCTTCCTGATTTTAATTGGGCAGGCTCTCGTTTGAGAAAGAAGTATCCTGCCACAAAATCTCGTAGAACTAATAGTAAGAAAAATATGAGATGAGTTTGCTGCCAGCGATATAAGGCCAGCAAGCCAAACCCAAACATCATAATTGATCCAAAATATTTTCCAGCATCTTTAATCATTAGATTCCCGGTTCTGATCTTTCTCTTAAACTTGTGAACTCAGGCATTTTGATCACTCTAATAAGAGCATCTTGACCACCGATAGCTTCAATGTAGCGAAGTGCATGTCGGGCAAAAGCCTCTTTGAATTGCTCTTCTGTTTTGATCTGTGGAAAAGTTGCATCTTCTTGGCTTCCTTCAAATGTAAAGCCTTGAGCATCTAACTTTTGTTTCATCTCAATCAGTCTCATGATTGCAGCTTCTTCAGCTTCTATTGATAGAGGCTCTGAATCTTGAGCATAACTGTAGATTGTCTGTGATATAGCTCCAACGGCCAATAAAATGGATAATAGTCTTAACATTGTTTTCATCATTATTCTCCAATCTCTTTAATAAATTGACTAATTACTTCTGCCACCTTTTTGGGTTGATCAAAGTGGACGAAGTGACCAGCTTCTTTAATTGTTACTGTTTTATAATTTCCTGCCTCCGCATCTTTCATAAGAATGTTTGAGGGTAAAAGTTTATCTTGTTCTCCCAAAATAAATAATCTATTGATCTGTACATTTTTAATTTCATTCAATAGTGATTCTTTTGCTGCTGATTCACTTCGCGCAGCCAAATATGATTCTGCACAAGCCGAATCATCTAGGATCATCTTTTTTCCTGAATTTACGTTAGCCTCAGAAAAATATAGCTCCCCATAAAAAGAGAACCACTCTTTATAGTTTTTATCCGTGGGTTCATTTTTAAATTTATCATTTAAAAAACTACTTTCTGAAGTTTGAATTTGATTGAAAACGTCACTAGCAGCTTCAAACACTTTTTTAGAGAATGGTGCTGCGATACAAATCAATGAGTGAACTAAGCTTGGTGACTGAAGAGCTAGGTCTGTTGCAATTATTCCACCGAATGAATGACCAATGATAATTGGATTATCAATTTTTTCGATTTCATTCTTTAGCTCTTTTAATTGAGTAGTATAGCTAAAATCTTTGCCATCACTTGCTTGATCATCTGTGCCACTTGGATAGTAATGATATATATCCACTCCATCTAAGAATTCAGTTACTGGGTTGAAGGATATTGGCCCAAGTCCCGGCCCGCCGGGAATAAATACAATATTTGATTTGCTTTTAGATTGCTTTATAAGTTTTATCGTTGCCATTACATACCCTCAATCAAGACTGCCGCTGGTCTTCCAGCTCCACGAGATTCAATTATTTCTCTGAGTTTGTATTTATTAATGTACCTATGCAGTGTTGTCTTATGCATCTCTAGGAGTGATGCTGCTAAGGTTCTGTTCCATTTTGCTCTTTGAAGGGCATCAATGATTTGCTCTGGCCCATAGTCCTTTGTTTCATTCGTAGGAGTTGCCTTAATATCTTTGGCATTAAGTGCCTCAATTGCTGATTTGTGATCAAGACATTTTCTTTTTGAGAAAACAACAATACGCTGAATCACATTTGATAATTCTCTGACGTTTCCATTCCACCTATGAGCCTTTAATACTTCAAGACCAGATTCTTCAATTCTAAAATATTCTCCATCGTTAAAATCTTGGATAAACATTCTTGAATAGAACTCAATATCTTCAGGACGATCTCTCAGGGCAGGTATTCTGAAAGTGAAAGCATTAAGCCTTTGATAAAGGTCGAGTCTGAATTGCTCTTCAGAAATCATTTTATCTAAATCTCGATGAGTTGCTGCAATAAAACGCAAATTTATTTTTTTGGGACTTAGCCCACCAACTGGTAAAACTTCCTTTTCTTGAATAACTCTAAGAAGCTTTGCCTGAATTGCAGCACTACAGTCACCAACTTCGTCTAAAAAGAAGACTCCGTTATGTGCCTGTTCCATTAAGCCTGCTTTGTCTGAGATAGCACCTGTAAATGAACCTTTTCTGTGTCCAAACAATTCGCTTTCTGCGGTTTCTCTCGGGATACTGGCCATATTGGCAGCAATGACTTTTTGACCAAGTTTAGAGCCAATATATTTTGCCAAGTATTCTTTACCTGTCCCAGATTCTCCGAGAATAAGGATAGGAGCTGTGCTATTGGCCATTAAAACCTGATCTACTTTCAGAAGTAGATTTTTCATCAGTGGCGATTGCGTTTTAAATTCAAAACCAGAGTTTTTACTTATCGCAGACTTTCTTGTCAGGATGCTGGCAATGGCCTGCCTAATTGATGACTCGGAGTCCTCATCTTTTGTAATAAAGTCAACGAGATGTCTTCTCGTTGCCTCAACAACTCTTTTTGTATTTTGGTCACTGCTTAGAACAATGATTGATGTAAGTGGTTTTTCGTCTTGAATATAATCTATAAGAGATATTCCATCTAAGGCCTGACCTTCAAAGTTTAGATCAATAATTGCGGCAATAAATTCATTGCTCTTAACTAGAAGCCTTGCTTCTTCGACTGATGAGGCAATTTCAACATTAAACTCATCGGATAGAAGAAACTTATTTGTTTCTAAAATGTCTCTATCGTCATCTGCTAGTAGTATAGTCGGTTTACTCATACCGAAGCTCCTTGTAATTGAATTTCAAAACACGCTCCACCCATTGGTGATTGTTGATAGATGATTTTTCCTCCATGGGAGCGAATTATATGATTGGCACTAGATAGGCCAATGCCCATTCTGTCTGCTTTCGTTGACTTTCCTCTGCCTTGAAGATGCAAAGAAGCATCTTCCTGTTTAAGACCTTTTCCATCATCACTTACTTTAATACTCACTGTTTTTTCAAAGCCAGTGACATCAATGATCACTTCATTACTTGCAGACTCAATTGCATTGGAGACAAGGTTACTAACGGCACGTCCGAGCATGACCGGATCATGAGGGATATAAATCTTTTTTTGATTGATATTTGTTTTTACTTGTATGTTTGGACGATCAAATAAAGAAACTTGCGCATCATTTGCAGCTTTAATTACTGAATCAATAATATCATTTTCCTTTAACGTAACATCAAGGGCCAGATTTGATCTTGCCGCTTTGACTTGCTTCAGGACTTGTTCAGCCAGTTCTACTATTCTGGTTAAAGCCTTTTCCTTGTCTTCTGATGTTGCACGCTCATGATTGAATATCTTTATATGATTCCGAAGTGCGGTTACTGGAACATGAAGATCGTGAATTAGATTTTTATAGGCAGTCGTAGCTAGCTCTTTCGCCTTGCTCTTGGCGAGTTCTTCATTTGCTAAATTTAATCCTTCAAAAGTTTCAATGTATGCAAACCTGATATTTTCAATTTCCTCAATGTTTGAGTTTTCAAATTTACCGCCTTCAACGTGAGACTTCATTTCTCTTATAGATTTCTCTAACTCGTTCAATGGAGAAAGACTTTCTTTCGCAATTGAAATTACTTTTGAAATGAGCCAATTCAAGGCCAAAAATGAGAAGATGAATACAGCGAGTGATATGCCTACGGCGACATAAAGGATAGAGTTAAGATTTAGATATGCGACAAGCTTTGTACCTGTAGATTCTGGGCCATTTGTTCGATTAACATTTACTATACTTATCAATTTTCCGTTATTTAATTTTAGATCAAGGAAATTGATATCTTTTGATTGCTTCTTAAATTCAGTCCCAATTCGAGCAGAATCAAGTGATGAGCCAATGATTTCATTGTTTTTAGATATAACTTCAATTGCTGACCCATGTTTGCTTGAAACAGCTTTTAAAAAACGCTGAATTTCAGGCCCGTCTTGTGTTTCTAGCAAAGTAGAAATGTGTGGGGCAATAGATTCGATAAAGCTTTTATCAGAGTCCGCGTATTGAACAAAAATCATTGAAGCTGTAATAATTGCACTTAATGCCGCGATTACTATTGGCACTGCGATTTGATAGGGCACCATTTTTCGCTCAATGTGTTTCTTAAAGGAAATTATCTCTTGGCGGTTTTTGTGATCCACTCGGAGCCTCCTTTTAAACATTCAGAATTAAATGATACTTTTCTGTAATCGGTGTAAGCGACCGCTAGAAGATTTGGCTTAAATCCATCTACACAACGATGAACCCAGTAATGAGCACGAGAATGAAATAAATTTACTGATAGTGTTTGTTCGTCAATAAGATCAGCAAGTCGTTTCTGAATTTTCTGCCTTTCAATACGATCTTTTGTTTCTCTGCTTTTCACAATCAGTTGATCAATTATGGGATTATTTAATCCACTAAAATTATCTGGATTGGTTGACTCAAAATTATTTAATAAAAACTCAGAGTCAGGATAGTCCACAATCATTGAAACAAGAAAAGCCTGAAGCTTCTTTTGAGAATAATCGGACATCATTTTGTCCCAATTGATTGCATTGACTTTGATGTTCCACCCCTTTGAAGAAAGCTCATCTTCAAAGAATTTCGCCATTTCATTTGATCTAGCTAATTCGGCAGGAATTGAAATGGTGATTTGATCTTTTGGTGGGATAGAACGACTCAATTCTTTTATGATGCTGCTTTTCTTATGACCCGGAAATGAAGGCGGAATGTATCCAAAAGCTGGTTTGGCGTCTGGATAAAATATTTTCCTGAATTTATCTTTACTGATGCTCTTCTCAAATAGCTTTCTAACTTCGAGATCATTAAACGGTTTTATTCTTGTGTTAAGGCCTATGATCCAAGTGTCAGCAACGACTGAATTTATATCTTTGCCAATTTTAAATACTTCCTCGCTTCCATTCATTGGCCAGCTTGAAAGATCATGAATTTCACCAGTCATGGCCTTACCCATTGCGTTTTCTTGATCAATAGATACAAGTTGCATTTCAGAAATTTTTGGCATCTCTCCATGATATTGTGAGTGACGAGCAAGATGGATCGAATTGTCATCAATACTAATAATTTTAAATGGCCCAGAACCTACAGGTTTTTTGAAGAAATCTTTGTTCTCTAAATCCATTGCAGGAAGAATTTTCGCAGTTCCACCAGCCAGAACATAAAGTATTGGAGGAAAGGGCTTTTCAAGCTGAATCTCAATGGTATGTTCATCAATCGCTTTAAAGCCCTCAACTGTAGTGGAAAGTCCTTGATGATATTTTTTTGCGCCTTTAATAACATCATAAAATTTGAAAACAACACTTTCCTTGCTCACATTACGAGTCAGAGAGGCCACGACATCATTGGCCGTCACTGTTTCTCCATTATGGAATTTTGCGTTGGGATCAAGTTTAAAAGTTAGCTTGAGTCCGTCTTTACTTGTCGACCATGAATTAGCAATGCCTGCTTGTACTCCATAGTCATCAGTAAATCTCAGGAGTCCTTCGTAAACTAATTCAGAAAAAATTAAAGATGCTCCATCATTCATTTTGATTGGGTCATACGAGACAGGCATCGAGTAGATTGCCTTGACATAAATAGGTTGCTCTATCTGCTCGATAAAATTTTTGGACTGTGAATCTTTTACTTTCACGATTCCCAATCCCAAAATTGCTATGATAGTTAGTCCAACAACGAATTTCATTCGTACCTCAAAAAATCAAACACCCCATGTGTTTGATTTAAGCATTGGCAATTATCGGGCCAACTGCTCCAATGACGCCAACCGTTGTATAAACTCTTTTTAAACGAGTTTGGCAAAACCACTCTGTAATAATTACTTGAATCTAGAGCTGCGATTGTCTTTGTGTTTCGATTTTGAATCCAAAATGCACCACTTGAAATTGGAAACGGTAGCAACAAGAGTAGCAACCCCTTGCTACTGAAATAGTAGCGCTACTATTTCCGCTACTATTTTCAGCATCAGCTATAATTCAAAATCACCCTTAATTTTTCATTTTTAAGAGCAAAATAAAGATTTCTTAACTGAGGTGGGCCTTGGCATCCAAAATGTATTGCATTTGCGAAATATCTGACCTGAAAGGTAAATAAATTTCGATTTTTCACGTCATATTTAATAGTAATAGCTTGTCAGAAGCGGTCTCAAATGGTCTAATTTTTATGTAATTCTGACAATTTATCCATATTGAGGAGATCGCCTGTGACTGAGACAGAGAGATGGTTGTCTGTTGAAGAAATCGCCGCACATTTAGGGGTTTCAAAAGAGACTATTTATCGTTGGTTGGAAAAGAAGGATGAGAAACGCCGAATTCCGGCCAATAGAATTGGAAGGCTTTGGAAGTTTAAGGCCTCCGAAGTTGATGAGTGGATAAAAAACAACGGAGCTGTTGATCCTGAATAATCTCAGAGATCAAGAAAATGGATTTTGCAAGCGTTGTGAGGAGAGCTGATGGAACTAATAAAAGAATTTGATCGTAGGTGTATTATGGCAGACTTAAAATACAATATGTCTTTTACGGCAGGTGGACTTTTTCTATTGGAATCTATTCCTGTCGCAGAAACCTACCTTCAGCTTCAAAACTGGGATAAGGCAAAAGAAATTCTTCTTTCTGAGAATACGATCCAATCTAAAACGAATGCATCACTTATTAGATTTAACAGAGAGGTTGTTTCAAGGCTTCAACTTCTTACTGATGACCAGATTAAACTTTTAGTCGAAGGCTCTGTCACAGAAAGAAAGTTAATACTTTGGGTAGCCGTTTGCAGAAAACATAAATTCATAAATGATTTTGCGATAGAAGTCGTTAGAGAGAAGTTCCTTCAGTTGAATTATAAAGTAACCTATAAGGATTTTGACATTTTCTTTAATCAAAAAGCTGAGTGGCATGACGAACTTGATAAACTAACTGACTCTACGAGAAGCAAAGTGCGACAAGTATTGTTCAGAATGATGAGAGAAGCTGACATATTATTACCGAATGATGAAATTAACAGAATTCATCTAACTTCAAAATTTATAGAGACAATGAAAAGAACAAATCGCACTGAGTTTTCAATTTTTCCTATAACCGAGTTGGAAATCTCAAAGGCATTGGATGTTTAAACATGATTGAAAACAGCTCAATTCAAGTCCGGTACGATCATTTATTAAAACTTTTTAAAAGCAAAAGGTTTTTAAATAAGGAAGGCCTTGGTAACGAAGTCCCTTTCTTTATCTGCGATTTCAAACCTGAGGAATCAGTTGAAATGGGCCGAGTACAAAGGCAGTTAATCTCAAAGTTATCACAAGAGGGAGTTTCTGTTCTTCATATTGATCTTTATGACACCTCAATAGAAATCTTAAAAGAGAGAGGGATTTTTGAGGAGATTCTTTCAAAGGAACAAGAGCTAACAAAAGATGAGCTTTTGGAACTTTTGCAAAATGTTTTAGACCCTGAATATGAACTAGTTCCATACATTGGTAAAAAAATTAATGATACAGAACACGACATTCTATTCATCACGGGGGTTGGAGAAGTATATCCATTCATCCGATCTCACAATGTTTTAAATAACCTACAAAGCACGGCAAAAGATAAGCCTACGGTTATGTTTTTCCCGGGCACTTATACACATTCGTCATTAGTAGGATCGAGTCTGGATTTATTTGGTCGACTCCATGACGACAAATATTACAGAGCATTTAACGTTTATCATTGTGAAGTTTAATAAAAGAGGTTCGAGATGTTACTGAAAGAAATATTTAAGAAACCAGTTGATCGACAAATTGAAGGCGTTATTAAAGCCGATGATGAAGCTGGTCTTAAAAATGAAATCGAAGAGTATGTTTTAACGAATGAAGTCTCAAAACGTTTAGATTCATTTCTTGAAGCCTACAATAACTACCAAGGAGCAAATGGTGCTTGGTTATCAGGATTCTTCGGTTCAGGTAAATCACATTTATTAAAAATGCTGGCCTTGCTGTTAGAAAATAGACAGGTTGAAAGTTTATCAGTCAAAGAAATGTTTATTTCAAAATGTGGAGAAGACCGACTGCTGCAAGCAAAAATTGAAAAAGCAGCTTCAATTCCATCTAAGAGCATTCTATTCAACATAGATCAAAAAGCCGATGTCATTCGTAAGGATCAGGTAGATGCCCTTTTATCTGTCTTTGTAAAAGTCTTTGATGAAATGTGTGGGTATTATGGTAAGCAACCATTTATTGCTCAATTTGAGAGAGATTTGGATTCGCGAGAAGAGCTAGTTGGTTTTAAAGCTTCGTATGAAAGAATATCGGGGAAATCTTGGGAGAAAGGCAGGCAAGAGTTTGCTCTTGAGAAGAAAAATATTGATAAAGCTTATGCCGAAACTGTCGGGGATAAGACGCTGTCTAACAACGGTATATTAGATTCTTATAGAACCAGCTATAAATTATCTATTGAGGACTTTGCAGAACAAATCAATTCGTACATTGGCATACAAGAGAAAAACTTTCGCTTGAATTTCTTTGTGGATGAAGTTGGTCAATATATAGCTGACAATGTAAAATTGATGACAAATCTTCAAACTATTGCTGAAAGTTTGGCTACAAAATGTAATGGCAGAGCTTGGGTTATCGTCACCGCTCAAGAAGACATGAACTCAATCATTGGAGACATGACTAAGCAGCAAGGAAACGACTTTTCAAAAATTCAGGCAAGATTTAGTAATCGACTAAAACTTACAAGTGCTGATGTCGCAGAAGTAATTCAAATTCGATTATTAAGCAAAACAGATAGTTCTAAGAAAGACATTGAAACCTTATATGACAAGCAAGTAAATAATTTCAAAACTCTTTTTGATTTCGCCGATGGATCAAAGGTATATAAGAATTTTCGAGATAAAGAGCACTTTGTATCAGCTTACCCGTTTATCCCATATCAATTCGATTTGTTTCAATCATCTATTCAGCATCTTTCAATTCACAATGCTTTTGAAGGAAAACATAGCTCTGTTGGTGAACGATCTATGCTTGGTGTCTTCCAGCAAGTAGCCAAACAGATAGTTGATAAAGAAATTGGAAAGTTGGCGACTTTTGATCTTATGTTTGAAGGTCTTAGGACGGCACTTAAGGCCCAAATTCAAAGCGCTATTATAGTAGCTGAGCGAAATCTTGATAATAAATTTGCAGTACAACTCCTTAAGGCACTATTCCTTGTTAAATACGTTAAAGATTTTAAAACCACGGTACGAAACTTGTGTGTTTTAATGTACGACAGTTTTGAGAGAGATATTCCAACGCTAAAAAAAGAAATTGAAACTGCTCTTCTATTGCTAGAACAACAAACATACATTCAAAGAAATGGTGATGTGTATGAGTTTTTAACAAACGATGAAAAGGATATTGAAGAGGAAATCAAGAGTACTGAGGTAGATAATCAGCAACTACTAGAAGACCTTACGAAAACAATTTTTGATTCAATAATTGGAACAAGAAAAATTAGATATGATGTAAATGGGTACGATTATGAGTTTGCCCGCAAGTTAGATGATAAGCTCATGGGGCGCGAGAAAGAACTTGCAATTCATGTGATTTCACCTTTTCACGAACACTCAGGAAATGATCAAGTTATTCTCACTCAGTCTTTTGCAAAGTCAGAATTGATGGTTATTTTGCCGCCTGACGAGAGATTAGTTAAAGATCTAATGTTGCACCAAAAGACGAACAGATACATTCGTCAAAATACAAATACAGCTCAGCAGGAATCCATTTCAAGAATTCTAAGAGAAAAAGGCGATCAAAATCACAGAAGGTTTTCAGATGTTGAAGATCGAGTTAGAAAACTTTTATCAGAGGCAAAGTTATCAATTGGCTCTGACCTGCTAGATATTTCTGCCAAAGACCCGAAGACTAGAATCAGTGAAGCATTTATTGAGCTAATTAGAAAATCATATCCCCAGTTGCAAATGCTTAAAGGAACAAATTATTCTGAACAACAAATTTCAATATTACTCTCTCCTTCGAGTCAGGTCAGCTTTTCTGATGATTTAATTGAGTCTGAGCAAGAAGTTTTATCTGCCATTCAAAGAAGCTCAATGAAGGGAACTAGAATGACAGTAAAATCCCTCATTACAGACTTTGAAATCAAACCCTATGGATGGCATCAGGCAGCTACTCAATGTACGTTGGCTAAATTGTGTACCCGTGGAAAGGTAGAGCTTCGCTTAGATGGCAATCTTCTTGAGGGCCAAGATTTAGAGAGAGCTATAGTAAACTCACAGCTTCATCAGCAGGTTATTATTGAATCTCAAGCAGAATTCACGTCTTCACAAGTACGACAGCTTAAAGATTTTTACAAAGATTTTTTTGACGAACAACCAAAGTCACAAGAAGCGAAAGCACTTGCTAAAGATACAATAGAAAAATTTAAAGAACTAGGTGATGATCTAAAAAAACTGGTGTACCAAAGAGAGCAATTTCCCTTTTTGTCGATTCTTTCTCCAATTTCTGAAAAGATCGACTCAATCACTAAAAAACAATATAGCTTTTTTCTGACAAGTCTTTCAGAAATTGAGGATGAGTTGCTAGATGCTAAGGAAAAGATAATTGCACCAATTAAGACCTTCATGGCTGGTTCACAAAAAGATATTTATAAAGAAGCGAAAAACTTTCTTTTAAATGAAAGTGAAAATTTTGACTTCATAGAAAAAACAGAACTATCTGAACTGGACTCTATTCTAAGAGATACTGTTTGCTTTGCTGGCAATAAAATGAAGCGTGTTAAAGAGATCGTTGATCTTCTTAAGGCGCGCATTTCTGACTTAGTGGTTAGTGAGACAGAAAAAGCAAAATGTAAAATTGAATCTTTCAGAGATAGGGTGAAAATGGCCGACGGGTACAATACTCTTTCTGCTGTAGACAAAGAAAATGTCGAGCATATCTTTTCAAAATCAACAATGGCTTTGAAAGATAAACATCTTGTGGCTTCAATTAAGCATGCCGCTTTAAATTTTGAAACAAATGAGTATAACTCGATTCTTTCGATGATCGAGGCAAAAAAGCATCAGGCTGCTGGGGAACAAACGGGTGAAACTAAGCCTCTAGCTACACAGAAAATTAATCTGATTCAAGTTCGGAATCTTACGCTTAAGTTTGATAAGCCTGTTTTGGATTCGGAGTCAGATGTTGAAGAGTATATAAGACTACTGAGAGAAGCCCTTGTAAATGAACTCAAGCAGGGAAATAAGATTCAAATTTAGGAAGTGAGATATGGATACAAGTGTTTTGAAAAATTTTGCACAAGAGTCGAGACGTTATCTCATGGATGTTGTTGCAAAGAAAATTGAGTATTATCTTACAACAGATAATGTTGAAATTCGCGCAAAGAAACATTTGATTGAAGACCTTAGAAAAGAAATAAGTAATACAAGTAAAGATCAAGTTATTGAGAAGATTGCATACACTTGGTTTAACCGCTTCTGTGCTCTTCGTTACATGGATGTAAAGCAATACTCTCTAGTTGGGGTATTAACTCCAATGAGTGAATCTCATACTCAGCCAGAAATATTAATGGAAGCGAAATCTGGTCATATTAAAGATGAGCTTGGCAATCCATCTAGTCGCGATCATGTTATTGGTCTACTATCTGGCAAGGTATCTACTAATGATCCGCAGAGCGAAGCCTATAAGCATTTAGTACTAATGGCTTGTAATTACTATCATTCAATAATGCCATTTCTATTTGAGAAAATTGACGATTACACGGAACTTTTGATGCCCGATGATCTATTGTCTGAAGCATCTATAGTTTCAAAGGTTCGTTCAGCTCTCAATGAAGAAAACTGTAAAGACGTCGAAGTAATTGGCTGGCTTTATCAGTTTTATATTTCTGAAAAGAAAGATGAAGTTTTTGAAGGCTTAAAGAAGAACAAAAAAATTACACCTGAAAACATACCAGCAGCGACTCAGCTTTTTACTCCTAATTGGATCGTTCGCTATTTAGTTGAAAATTCTCTAGGGCGTTTATGGATGTTAAATCGCCCTAGTTCGAATCTCATTTCAAAGATGGAATACTACATAAAACCAGAGGTTGAAGAAAAAGACTTCTTGAAGATCAAAGGGCCTGAAGAAATTAAGGTTTGTGATCCTGCTTGTGGTTCGGGCCATATGTTAGTTTATGCCTTTGATCTTCTTTATTCGATGTATGAAGAAGTAGGCATAGATTCTAATGAAATCTCTTCTTTAATTCTTAAGAATAACTTATTTGGTGTTGAAATTGATAAGCGTGCAGGTGAACTCGCTGCCTTTGCATTAACAATGAAAGCTAGAGAGAAGCAACGACGATATTTTAAAAATCCAGTTAATCCTAACATTTGTGTTCTTGAAAATATTCATTTTGAAGAGGCAGAAATTAAGGACTATATGGATCATGTAGGACATGATTTATTTTCAAGTCAGCTTAGAAACACACTATATCAGTTTGTGGAAGCCAAGAATTTTGGATCGCTTATAAGTCCAGAAGTAAGTGAGGTTGCGACTGTTTTGAATTTGTTAGATCAGAAGAATGTCTCTGGACATTTGTTTTTGACCAAGACTCATTCTAATGTGTTGAGGGTCTTGGCTCAAGCGAAATTTCTATCCCCTGTATATCATGTAGTAATTGCGAATCCTCCATATATGGGAGGAAATGGAATGAATGAATCATTGAAGAAGTTTTTGGAGAATAAGTATAAAAAATCTAAGTATGATTTAATGACCGCATTTATGGATAAGTGCTCTGAAATATGTATGATTGACGGATTTTGGGGAATGATTAATTTACCGTCATGGATGTTTCTAAGCTCGTTTGAAGGCTTTAGAAAAAACTTGCTTGAGACAGTTACCTTTTCCAGTTTACTTCATTTAGGAAGAGGCATATTTGGATCAGATTTTGGTTCAACAGCATTTGTCTGCAACAATAGTAAAAATAAATCTGGAAAAACAGGTTTATATAGAAGGCTTTTCGATCAGCACGTTCAGGTGCGATCCGTTGAAAAAATTCAATCCCTTTTTTTTGATAAAGGCTATGGACACTTCTCAATTAATCAAAACGAATTTAATAAAATTCCAGGTAATTCTTTTGCTTACTGGTTAAGTCCTGAAATTCGACAAATTTTCCAAACAAGCAAATCGTTAAAAGAAATTGGTGATACCCGACAAGGTATGGCCACAAGTGATAACAATAGATTTTTGAGACAGTGGTATGAAGTTAGTTTCGATAAAATTTCACTCAGTTCTGTTAGTCGAGAAAGCGCGAAGTTATCAAAGAAAAAATGGTTTCCATATAATAAGGGCGGGCAGTTCAGAAAATGGTACGGGAATGCCGAATACGTTGTAAATTGGGAGAACGACGGAAAAGAGCTTTTAGATTATGCCTCCTCGCTCTACGGCAGCCCAACACGAACAATTAAGAGTATATCAGAGTATTTCAAACCGTCGGTTAGTTGGTCGAAAGTCTCTAGCGGTAACTTGGCCATGAGATATTTCCCAGCAGGGTTCATATTTGACGTCGCTGGATGCGCAATCTTCAATCCTGATCATGAGAAGTTAAATTTTTTACTTGGCTTTTGTAATACAAATTTAGCAAGAACTATTTTAACAGCTATTTCACCGACTGTTAATTTTGAAGCAGGTCAAATTGCTCAACTTCCTATTTTTAATGGCATTGAAAACGAAAAAAACACGATACCCTCTCAGCTTATTCACATAACTAAAATGGATTGGGATTCTAAAGAGTTTTCTTGGGACTTTAAGGCAATACCTTTGCTCAAACTTATTAATTTTTCACACCCCATTAATGATTCATTTGATTTACTTATTAAAGAGTCTAAGCAAGATGTTCTTAAGGTCAAAGAGCTTGAGAAGTTAAATAATCAATTTTTCATTAATTACTATGGATTGCAAAGTGAAGTTTCTGCCGAAGTTTCATTAGAAGAGATTTCATTGTTCTATAATCCGAATTATATGTTTAGAACTGCTGCTTCGAATGAGGAAAAGGTCGGGCTTTTGAAGTTAGAGCTAGTAAAAGAATTTATCTCATATGGAGTAGGGTGTATTTTCGGCAGATACTCGATTGATAAAGAGGGTTTAATCTTGGCATCGCAAGGTGCTGATTATAAGGATTTTTTAAGCTCTGTCCCCAATCCTAGGTTCTTACCTGATTCAGATAATGTAGTTCCAATAATTGATGGAGACTGGTTTATAGATGATATTTTGGAGAAGTTTAAATGCTTCTTAAAGGTGGTCGCTGGAGAGAAGAATTACGAAAAGAACCTTACTTTTCTTGAGGACGCTCTTGGTAAAGATATAAAAAAATACTTCTTTAAAGATTTTTACAATGATCACATTAAAATGTTTAGAAAACGTCCAATTTACTGGATGTTCTCAAGTCCGCAGGGCACATTCAATGCCTTGATCTATTTGCATAGATATAATTCAGATACAGTCAGTATCGTTCTTAATAGTTATCTCAGAGAATACAGAGCGAAACTCGTCTCTAAGCGCGAAAACCTTGAAAGATTATCTAATTCAGGAGACGCATCTTCAAAAGACAAAACTGCTGCACTCAAAGAAATTGAACAATTAAAGAAAATGATTCTTGAACTTGATGAGTACGAGAAAGACGTTCTTTACCCACTTGCGACGCAACGCCTCGAAATTGATTTAGATGATGGAGTTAAAGCGAACTATCCAAAATTTGGGAATGCTCTAAAGCCAATTAAGGGCCTTGATAAGGGTGAGGACTAATAATGAGTAAGATTAAGCAAGCACTTGATAAGCTATTTCAAACTCATCGAGTTGTGTTTTGGTATGATACCAAGAATGAATTAAAGCAGGATTTTGAATCTTTATCTTTGGTTGATGTTGAAAAGATTGAAATTCAAAATAATGAGTTTTTCATTAAGCATAAAGTCCTTAGAGAAAAAAATGATTCTAAATTCTTGCTATACCATCAAGGAGCTAGACCAAAAGATTCTGTGAACTGGTTAATTGATATGGAGCTTGCCTTTGGTGAATTCAGAAGTGATCAGAATTCAATTTGGCTTGGCGAAATCGGACTAGGCTTTGATTATGCAGATTTCGTTCAAGAGCATATTACTTTTTTTAAGAATCAGACCTTTCGTGAAAAATTAAAAGAAAGGCTTCTGGGTTTCAACAATAAGGAAGAACTAAGACTGAAGCTTTTTGCTATTTGCCTTGAAACTGAGGATCGTATTGATGCTGTTATAGAAGAGTTTCTTGCAGAATTGGCAAATGGTTCTCAGATGAAGTATCAGCTTCTTAAGGACTGTAACCTAGAGTCTCATCTTTGGAAGAGCCTTGAAAAAAGCTTTGGTTACATATCAGCAAGTCCATCTGTAAAAGATTTTGCACTTGAGCTATTTAAATCGTCTTATCAGATGAATATTGAAAAACGATCAAAGCTAAATAGTGATGCCTATGTTTTTATGCGTAGATGGAAAGATAGCCGAAATAGGTTTAAAGACTTTGAACGCTTATCTGATCAGTTTGAAGATTTATTGAGTATTAAGCAAGATTTGGAGAATAGATCATATAGAGAACTTCAGGATTGCGATTATTTTCAATTAGTTGATAAGAAAATTTTAAGTTTACTTGTAAATGACCTCGCTAATAAAACGATCAGTCCATCCGACTGTATTTCATTCATAAGAAATAGAAAATCAACTCACTGGTATAAAGATAATATCGAAAAAATTTATGAGGCAATTAACCATGCCGCTCAATTCTTTAAGTTACTTGCAGAAGCCAATCTAACTATTGCCAATTTTACAGATGGATTTAAGAAATATACTGATAATTGGTACAAGATTGATCTGAATTATAGGAAGTTTATCTATTTTACTCGAGAAAGTGGGCAGTCTTCATTATTGAGGCCCTTAATTGATCAAATTGAAAATCAATATACAAACAACTTCCTTGGAAAATTAAACAATGAATGGCAACCCCACATAGATAACCTCGAAAGATGGGAGTTCTCAGGTGTGCCAACACAAAGATCATTTTTTAATAGAACCGTTTCTCCAATTCTAGATAAAAACAACAAAGTTTTTGTGATCATATCCGATGCTCTTCGATTTGAAGTTGGAAAAGAGCTATATAATAAAATACTTCAAGAAGATCGTTATGAGGGGGACGTAAACTTCATTCAATCAACTATTCCAAGCTATACTCAGTTAGGAATGGCGGCACTTCTTCCTCATTCAGAGTTATCATTATCCTCAGATAAAGTTGAAATTGTATTTGCAGATGGTAAACCAACTTCAGGCTCAGAAAATAGACGCAAAATTATTAGTGATTTTAAAAAGCATAAAGGAACTGCGGTACTTTCAAGTGATTTCCTTTCCATGCATTTAGATGAAACTAAATCTTTGGTTAAAGAGCACTCTTTTGCATTTATTTATCACGATGAGATTGATAGCGCTGGTAAAAATCCCGATCAAGTGCCCGGTGCAGTTGAGCGAACTTTTGAAACAATAATTAAAATTATAAAGAAACTAACGTCTTCAAATGCTAACCGAATCTTAATAACGGCTGACCATGGTTTTCTTTTCCAAGATAAAGACTTGGATGAAAGTGATTTTTTGGCCGATAGTTCTATTAAAGGTGAAATCCTTCAAACAGATAGAAGATTTTTTATTGGTAAAGGCCTTGAGGCCATTAACAATTCATTTAAGATTTTCGATTCAAAACAAGCAGGTATTTCAGGTGATGTATCATTTGCCATACCTAAAACTGTAAATCGTATTAGAAAAAAAGGTTCAAGTATTAGATTCGTTCACGGAGGAGCGACGTTACAAGAAATAGTAGTTCCAGTGCTTGATATTAGAAAGAAGCGTGAAAGTGATATTGGCTTTGTTTCGATTGAAGTACTTGGTAGTACCTCAAATTTGATTACAACTGGTCAGTTATCTGTCGCACTTTATCAAAGTGAACCTGTTACGAATAAGGTTAGACCACTCAAGATTAAAGCCGGACTTTATTGCGATGAAACTTTAATTAGTGATTCAAAAGAACTGCTTTTTGATATGACTTCGGCAAATCCAAGGGATCGAGAGCTAAAGGTTCAATTTGTACTCACTCAAGAAGCAAATAGATTTAACAACAAAGAAGTTGAACTACGCTTGGAAGAAGAAGTTAAGGATACCACTAAATATAGAATACATAGAATTTACAAATATACATTACGAAGATCGTTCACAAGTGATTTCGACTTCTAGAATGGGGGCATATGAACACGCTTGATAAAAAAATAAATGAATTATTCGCTGGCATGGTTGTCAGAAAAGACCTTGTCAAAGCCGTTAAAGGAAATGCAATTGTTCCTTCCTATGTTCTTGAATATCTTTTGGGTCAATATTGCGCGACTTCAGATGAGGCCAGTATCAATTCTGGGATTGAGACCGTAAAGGAAATTCTAGGTAAGCACTATGTACATAGAAATGAAGCCGGACTTGTTCGCTCTACTATTAAAGAAAAAGGACGGCACAAAGTCATAGATAAAATAAGTGTTTCATTAAACGACAAGAAAGACGTCTATGAAGCATCTTTCTCCAATTTAGGTATAGATGATGTCCTTGTGGGTTCAGAAGTCATTAAGAGGCATCCAAAGCTGTTAGTTGGTGGTGTTTGGTGTATTTGTGAACTTGAATATTCATTTTCTGAAGAAGATAAGTCTGTTCCGTGGATTATGTCTTCAATTAAGCCAATTCAACTTTCACAATTTGACTTTGATTCATACGTTGATACGAGACGAAAATTTAGCACTGATGAATGGATTGACCTTCTTTTACAGAGTATAGGCTTTAATCCAGAAATGTTTGGTAAAAGAAGTAAGCTACTTCAGCTAGTCCGTCTGATTCCTTTTTGTGAGAGAAACTATAACCTAATTGAACTTGGCCCTAAAGGGACTGGTAAGTCTCACGTCTATTCTGAGTTCTCTCCCCACGGAATTCTGATTTCTGGTGGTGAAATCACACTAGCTAAATTATTCGTAAACAACTCAAGCGGAAAACTAGGCCTTGTTGGTTATTGGGATACGGTTGCCTTTGATGAGTTTGCTGGAAAACAGAAGAAAGTAGATAAGGCCTTGGTTGATGTCATGAAAAACTATATGGCCAATAAAACGTTTTCCAGAGGTGTTGAAACACTTGGCGCTGAAGCTTCAATGGCATTTGTCGGGAATACATCAAAGTCTGTACCTTATATGCTAAAGCATTCTGATCTATTTGATGATCTGCCAGATAAATTTCATGACTCTGCTTTTCTAGATCGTTTGCATTTTTATATTCCGGGCTGGGAAGTTGATATTATTCGAGGAGAAATGTTCTCAAGTGGATATGGTTTCGTTGTTGATTATTTCGCCGAAGTTCTAAGACATTTAAGAAGCTATGATTACTCTCAAAAGTATAAGAATTATTTTGAGCTAGGATCAGATATATCAACGAGAGACAGAGATGGTATTCATAAGACATTTTCTGGACTAATGAAAATCTTGTTCCCCCATAATGAAGCAACAGAAGCTGAGATTAAAGAGCTATTAGAATTTGCAATCGAAGGTCGTAAGAGAGTTAAAGACCAATTGCTGAGAATAGATGCGACCTACGCGAAAGTTAATTTTAAATTTTCAAGTACGTCATCGAATAAAGATTACGTTGTTACAACACTCGAAGAAAAAGAGCATCAGTCTATCTACCATTCAGGTGGTGCTGAAACAGAATCATCACCAATTGATAACATTAAAATGACTGATGAAAGCATAAAATCTAACGTTCAATCACTCCTTCCAGAACAAAACTTAGCTTTTAGTGAAAACCAGAAAGGAGTTTCTTACGAAGATATTTTAATTCCTTATCTTAAAGGAGCTAAGAAGATTGATATTACCGACCCATATATTCGTTTGTTTAATCAAGCTAGAAATCTTATGGAATTGATGGAACAAATTGTTAAATATAAGCCAGGCGACGAGGAAGTTCAGGTCAGTTTACACACGATAATGGATGAGCATAATTCTGAGCAACAAGTAAATTTCCTCGCTCAGATGAAAGAAAGCCTTGAGCCTGCTGGACTCATCTTCACTTGGAAGTTTGATGAGAGTGAAACCATCCATGCAAGGCATATCGTCGCAGATAATGGTTGGAAAATTCTATTGGATCGCGGACTAGATATATTTCAACAATACGACATGAATGATGCTTTTGCGGTTACAAACCGCAATCAGAAATTCAGGGCATGTAAGGCGTTTGAAGTGACATATGTTCGATCGAAGAAAAACTAGAGTGAGCAGGTATATATGGAATCTAAACTAAAACTTTCAGAAATTTATGATAAGAATATAAATTTCATTATTGGCTCAGGTGCTTCATTTGGACTTTTTCCTGTTTTGCAAGTCCCCATTAAGGATGAAAAAGATACTCAGCAGACGATAGAAACGCTGGCGACCTATTTTGAGAATAAAGGTGATAGCGGTCAAAAATCGAAAACTCTTTTATTTATGCATTATTATAAGACTTGTATAGAACCTATTTTAAATTTCGATTTTGAGGCAGTTAATGGTGATGCGACCAAAAAAGCAGTCCTCGATAATTATGAAAAGTTCATTAGAACAATTCTCTATATTTTAAGAAATAAGAAAAATGACGATAGAAAAAGCTGTAACTTATTTACGACAAATTATGATGGTTGCTTAGCTCATGTTTCCGATAGTGTGATTAAAAACGGAGAAGCTGACTTTATCTTAAATGATGGAGCAAGAGGCTTTTTTCGTAGGTATCTTGCTGCAAAAAACTATAACGCTTATACAAAGCAATCAGGAACCTTTGAACGTTATTCGACTCAAATTCCTCAAATTAATTTGATACCACTTCATGGTTCTGGTGCGTGGATAAAGGAAGGAGATGTTATACGCGTAGATTATGCACAAAAGGACGAATTAACAAAAAAATGTTCTGATGCGATACCAGATATTAAGTTATTTTCAGACTGTTTAAATGATTCATCCAAGAACATTTCCGATTTAGAAAAAATTGATATTGAAATTTCAAGCAGTAAGTTCTGGGAGGAATATAACAAGCTCCCAATAGTTAATCCAACTAAGTGGAAATTTTACGAAACTGTTTTCGAAGAACACTACTATCAGATGCTTCGGTATTTAAGCTATGAGTTAGAGAAACCAAATGCAGTTCTTATCACCTTTGGATTTTCATTTGCCGATGAACACATTTTAAATCTTGTAAAGAGATCGTTGGCCAACCCTAAGCTTCAGCTTTTCGTATCTTGTTTTAATCAAACTGAAGTTGATCTTTTATCTCAAAAATTTTCAAAATTTCCTAATGTAACTTTCTTGACCGATCCTGTTAGTTTAGACTTTACAAAATTCAATGAGGAGCATTTTACGAAAGAGAAGAAAGAATCATCTACACCAGCAGGTAGCGCTACATGACCATAAAAGTTGGAGAAGTTGTAGCCGTTAAGGGAGTCTCAATAACCATAAGAATGTTTGATGAATCTAATATAGACTCATTTTTCTATTCTGGTGACAAATACAACGGTGTATCTATTCGAGAGCATCTTCTCATTCAGCGCGGCTTTATTAATATCGTATGCATTGTTGAAGGCGAGATGCTTGATGAAAAAAATAATGAGCAAGTTGGCGACAGGAGGAGCTATACAAGACATATAGAAGCCAAGCCGATTGGGTACTTCAAAGACAGTGAGTTTTTTGAGGGGATTAAATATTTGCCAATGATAAAGGACTCGGTATATTTGATCGCTGAAAAAATGATTGCGGATATCTATAATCGGATCGGTGATGATCAATTTGTAGTTGGAAAGATGCTGAAAGAGGAGCTTCCAGTTTATCTACCTTGGCAAAAGCTTTTTAATACTCATTTAGGAATTTTTGGTAACACTGGAAGTGGGAAATCAAATACTCTAACTAAATTATTCACGACACTTTTCAGTTCAAAAAAAGATTTTCTTAGAGGTAAAAGCTAATTTGTATTACTTGATTTTAATGGGGAGTATACAGGTGGCCAGCTAATAGATAATGAGAATAAAACAGTCATTCATCTAAATACTCGTGATAACGATGGACAAAAATTTCCATTGATTGACGACGAGTTTTGGGACATTGAAACATTAAGTATTCTATTTCAAGCAACGACAAATACGCAAAGACCATTTTTGAGACGCTTAATTGATGGACGTGACAAGTTTAAAGCCGATCCAGATAGTTTATTGAAATACACAAAATCTATTTTCCAAAAGGTCTTTTCCTCTGCTTCTCCAAAAAGAGATTGCCTTGATTTGTTAAGGTCTATTTCAAAGATAATTAGTAATGATTCTCTTTCCACAAAACTTAAAAGTATTCAGTGGCGATCAGGCAATAGTGAAAAATTTTATGAAGGAACTGTTTATTACGAAGCCGATGGGATCGCTTATGCTAATCATATTGAGGCTATTGTAAACAACTCTACTGTAAATCTAGATGCCTTTGATGAATTGATTTTAAGAGCTAATATTCAACTATGTTATGAGTTGCTGTTTGGTTACGTTCAGTATGATCATATTCAACCACTTCTTAAAAGAATGGATTCACATCTAACGAGTCTCAAAAAAGTTATATCTGTAGTAGAGACACGAAATGCCAGTAAGACATTAACCGTTATTTCTCTTAGGAAATGCAATCAAGATACAAAAAAGGTTATACCTCTTTTAATAGCCAAGCATTTTTACAATCACCATAAAAATAGCGTTACAAATCCACCAAATAGGACATTCCATTTAATTATTGATGAAGCTCATAATATTCTCTCTGAAGAGTCTTCTCGTGAAACTGAAATATGGAAAGATTATCGCTTGGAACTATTTGAGGAAATTATTAAAGAAGGTAGAAAATATGGGATGTTTTTGACAATTTCAAGCCAGCGGCCGGCAGATATTTCTCCTACGATTGTTTCTCAAATTCATAATTTTTTCATTCACCGTCTGGTAAATGATAGAGACTTAATGTTGATTGCAAATTCAATCAGCACACTCGACAAGCTTTCAAGGGATTTAATTCCTTCCTTGCCAAGAGGGGCATGTATTGTAACAGGAACGTCTTTTGCTCTCCCAATGGTAATTCTCGTGGACCTTCTTTCCAAAGAAAAACAGCCTGATAGTGAGGATGTCGATTTAGAAAAATTATGGAAAGCTGATTAAGTAACAAAACGCCTAAGTTGTTTCATTGGCTTCATTCTTTTTTTATTCAGCAAGATATCCCGAATAGGCTAATATCTTTTTTCTAATTTCTGAGTGAAATCTTGAAGCGGTGGAAGACCTTTATTAACCTTTATCAATGTTTCCTTTTTAAAGCTCTCAACTGCTTTGGGTGCAAGGTAGCCACCTGATGCTAATAAAATAATAGCCGCTACTATTTCTGCTACTGCTTTCATTTTTTTCTCTCCTGTTCACGTTTATATATTTCTTGGACTGTTGTTTTTGACCATTGGCCACCACGCTTTGAAGGAATGCCACTTTCCGTTAGAACTCTGGCAATTTCCCGAAACGAATGGCCCTTGGATTTTAATGACACAATTTTTTGAATTACTTTTTGTTCTGCTTGATGAGGTACTCGAACGCCGGAAACTTCACGTTCACCATAGCGTGGGATCGGTGATTTTATAGATTCCTTATTGATCTTTGCTTTGCGTAGATAATCACTTATTGATGTCCGTGACCATCCTGTTAAATCTGAAATTTGATAGCTAGAAAGGTCAAAATCTAAGTAGAGTTTCCGCAAAATTTCATGATTTTCCGCTGGATTTCCAATGAAATGCGGAATGAAAACAGACACATAGCTAACAGTAGAGAGCGGTTCGTCCAGCCTCAGGCTCCGACCACCAAATCTTACGGGTCCGACCCGGAGACATGGGTGACAGTTTGTACCTAAGACATAGGTAACACTTTTGGTCCGAACGGGTTTGCTAAAGGTTCGAACCGACAACTATCGGTATCAAAATATCCTAAATCGTAATCCATAAAGGTCACAAGCCAAGTTCCATCGCCGACCTCCTTAAGTCCAAGTTTTTGGCCCATAAACACCTTACTTAAATTGATTTTCATTTTCCCGATGCAAATTCGTCCGCAGCTCGTAACCTCGATCTCTCGGTCATGCAGAGGATATTCGATCGGCTGTAGTCCCTGGTAACTTCGATCAGACCGGGTATAAATTTCGCTTGGATATTTCATGCCCAAGGCTTCATGAGGACGATCCGTATTAAATTCTTCTAAAAAATCATCGAATTTTGCCTGCTGCTGCAAAAAATTTTGTCCTGCTGGTTTTGTAGCTTCTTTCTTTAAAGTTAAATGCATTCTTTCATGCCGGCCATTCTGCTGCGGACACCCCGGTTGGATTCTCTCGATCTGGATTCCAAGTCGTAACCACCAAACGGATAGCTTGCTTAAATTAAATAACGAGTTCGCTGACGCAAAGGGCACACCATTATCTGTCCTAATAGATTTTGGTAAGCCGTATTCTTTAAAAGTCTTTTCAAAAACTGTGAACGCGTAAATTTCTTTCGTCGTGCTGAGCCCCTCGCATCGAAGTAGATAGCGGCTTGCTTGATCCGTGATCGTTAAAGGGTAGCAATACTCCTTCGAGCCTAGCATAAACTCACCCTTGTAATCGGCACACCACAACTCATTGGGGTAACTTGCCTGGGATAACACTGTACCTTCTGCACGCCTTCTGATGCGGCCTCTTGGGATCACCAAACCATTGCGATCAAGAGCTGCATGGATCGTACTTTTTGCAGGAGTTCGGACATCAGGAAATTTTCTAATTAACTTTTCACGGATCTTTCTCGCACCCCAACTTGGATACTCTTTCTTCATATTTAAAATAAACTTTTCAACCTGAAGAGGGAGTTGATTCGCCAGACGAATGGGTCTTCGGCTACGATCCGTAAACGCACCAGTGCCGATATCCTGATAGCGCTCTACAATCTTATAGCCAGTCTTTCTTGATATTCCGAACTCTCGGCAAAGGCTCGTCATAGATTCACCATCTAAAAGCCTTGCGACAAACTTAACGCGCTCATCCATAACACTACGCTCCTTCCATGGCATAACCGCTTTCCCCCTTTTTGGGGAAAAGTGTAACCTATGTGTCCGGTACGTTTTGTTACCTATGTCTCGGGTCGCTCAATTGAACCTACATACACGTCCTCAATTTGTAATATCAATAACTTAGGGCTCTGAAGCGAGTCACTAGGCTGGGCTCAAGCAAGTTTCTTGAACCCAACTAGATTTAGGCCAGTTCTATCTAACATTTTTTCTTCAAAACCGAATCGCCAGAAACTTTGCCAGCACCATTTGTAATAAGGAACGAAAAAACAAGAATATAGACAAACTCATAGATCTTAAAAATATCAGAGAAGACATTGATGTCATCTTTGTGGGCCGTAAGAATCGCAACGGCCATCGTGCTAGCGAGCAAGAAAGAAAAGACCCTTGTTCCAAGGCCTAATATAAGTGCAAGACCACCCACAAGTTCTAAGACTGCAATGAACGGCGCTTGCACTGAAGCAAAAGGAATTCCTAAAGATTCAAAGAAGCCCGTTACTTGGGCAAGGTTTCCTAGTTTTCCATAGCCGGCCCATAAGAAGACCCATCCTATGGCGAGCCTCGACAAAAGTGGTGGTAGCCACCCAAAACCATCAAGTACACCATACAACCACTTAACCTTTATTTTCATTTGTTCCATTTTTAGACCTCCCGTTTCTTTTAGTTAAGTGCTTGAGTTGAAAGAAAGATTACTTTTTTGTGTAATAAACTTATTTCTGGCTCCACTAAACTAGCAAAGGGATACAAATTAATCAAACCCTTAAAGGACGGTATTAAAATGAAACACGCATCATCAACTAAAAAGAATCTCGTATTGGCAGCGGCCCTAGCTAGTCTAGTTGGGACTGTCGCCTTGAATCCAAAAGTATCTTTTGCAGGCGACCACGATAAAAACGCTAAGATGGAAAAAAAGGGCGATGCCAAATGTGCAGATGGTAGTTGTGGAGATAAAAAAGATAAGAAGAAGAAAAAAGCCGACGCTAAATGTGCCGATGGAAGCTGCGGTGATAAGAAGGATAAGAAAAAGAAAAAAGGTGATGCGAAGTGCGCTGATGGAAGCTGCGGCGACAAGAGTGAATAATGCCCGAGTCTGAAAGAAAAACTAAGTATCCCCAGCTCGGTTACGGGCTGGGACTTAGACCAGACCATTTCGATGAAGTTCTTGATGGCAAATCTGAAATGGATTGGTTTGAAGTTTTAGCTGAAAACTACATGGGTATTCCGGGGCACGGACAAAGTCCTTTGCTAAAAAAGCTTCTCCGTTTGCGAGAAAAATACTCATTGGTTCTTCATTGCGTTTCTATAAACATAGGCGCAACCAGCCCACTTGATTTCCAATTTCTTAAAGATCTTAAAGAGCTAAAAAATTTAATTGAACCCTCTTGGTTATCAGATCACCTATGCTGGACAGGGATAGACGGTAAAAACACTCACGAGCTTTTACCTCTTCCGTATACAATAGAGGCCGTTCAACATGTCTCTGAAAGAATTCTGCAAGTTCAAGATTTTTTCGGAGAACGTTTTATGATTGAAAATACCTCAAGTTATATCACGTACAAGTCATCCGAAATGACTGAGTGGGAATTTATCTCAGAAATAGTTAAAAAAACCGACTGCGGTATACTACTAGATGTAAACAATGTGTTTGTTTCATCTCAAAATCACAGTTTTTCGCCAAAAAAGTTCTTAGATAGTGTCCCGTTTGCAAATGTGGGACAGATCCATATTGCAGGGCATGATCGAAGATCAAATGGGCTTATTGTAGACACTCATGACTCAGCGGTTTGCGATGAAGTATATGATCTCATTTCTTACCTAAGCCTGAATAAAGAGTTGCCCTCTATCATGGTTGAGTGGGATGACAATATTCCGGATTTAAAAACCTACGAGGCACAAGTATTAAAGGTCAAAGAATCGCTAACGAGCCCAAAGGTGAAGGCATGGACTTAAAATCAATTCAAAAAGAGATCTTTCAAATAGTAAGAACAACCGGAAATAGCGATAGTGATTTGGTTGTTTCAGATGAAAAATTAAAAGCAAGTGAACGTTTGCACACCTATAAAAGAAGCTCATATTTAAAGCCTCACTCCTGCTTAAGCGATGACTTTCAAGTAACTAAGAGTCTTCTTGGAGAAGAGCGATTTGATAAATTGGTTGAGTCCTATTTAACTCTATATCCAGCTGACACTCATTTTATAAATGAGTGCGGAAAGTACTTCCCTGATTTTTTGGCAGCTTCTAATGAAGCTAGTAGCTATCCATTCATAAAAGATCTCTCCCATCTTGAATGGTTGCGGGTTGAGAGTTTTTATGATTTTTTTAATTACAAAGATGAAAATAAAAATTTAGGTAAAGTCGTCGTTAATCCTTCGATAAAAACTCTCTTAAGTGATTGGCCTTTGCACCTCATTTGGGATGAAGAGAAGGCGCATGGAAAAAAACTGACCAAAGTCTTTGTTTGGACGACTGAGGATCGAAGCGTTCATGTTCAAGCGTGGAGCGATGATGAAACAAAAATTTTAACCGAAATGCTTAGAAGCTCCTCTTTAGACTCTGCTGTAGAAATTTTGCTGTTGGATTTTGAATCGGAAAAACTCACTGAGATTTTAACTAAAAATCTATCTGCTTGGATAAATGCGGGCCTATTTGAAATAAAAGCCGAGACCTAATCTTTAGGGTTTTGATTTTTCTCTATGATTTTCTTTTCAAGAGAGCGAATTTTTGAGTCTTCAACCTGGCCTAGCTTTCTAAACAAGTTTTTAAACCCTGACTTCATGAGTTCGAGGTGCTTAACGTAATTAGAGCAGTGTTTACACATCATAAGGTGCATGCGAAGCTCTGCACGCTTAAAAAACGGCAGATCCTCCTCTGAATTCACATTTTTAACCAGTTCTTTACACGACATCATGACAAGATCTTCCTTTAAGACTTAGATTCAATACACTCTCTGAGCCTGTTTCTTGCTCGATAAAGCAGGACTCCTAAGTTAGTGACGGAAACCTCAAGAATCTTACAGATATCACTGCTCCCATGATCATCAATTTCTTTTAAGCAAAATGCCATGCGCTGACTGAGCGGAAGTCGATCTATACATTTTTGAATAAGCGCCATCATCTGAGTGCTCGCCATAAATTTTTCTGGGTCAGTAGGAGGATTAGCCCAGTGGCCGTCTTCTGCAAATCGCGACTCCATGACCTCTTCAATAGGGTCATTGGCGCTATATTTTTTTTCTTCTCGTCGAAGTTCAGAGGCCTTGTTGTACATGATGCCAAAGATAAAGGTTCTGATATGGGATCTACCCTCAAAGGAGGCCACTACATCAAAAAAAGTGGACCAAACTCGCTGGACAAGCTCTTCTGAATTAGGTTCATCAAATCCAAGTCCAAGTGCTGCCTTGTATAGATGCTCAGTGTAGGCTGTGACAAGTTTTGAGACAGCAGCGGAATCCCTGTTTTTCAAAAGCAAAAGAAAATCTGGATGACTAAAGTGTGTGTCTTTTTTTGCTCCCATATGGTCCCTCTAAGTGATTAAAAATACTACCAAAGTCTTAAAGCGATGTCTCCCATAAATTTGAATTTCTTAAATCTGTAAGAAATCGGGCCCTGACTTCACTTAGTTACGTAAAACCAATCAAAACGGAGGGTACGGATATGGGAAAAATCGGTTTGAAATCAGGGGACGATGTGTCAGGAGAAGTTAAAGAGATTCTTTCAGCAGTTGAGAAGAAATTTGGATTCGCACCCAATCTCATGAAAGTGTTTGCTTCTTCAGCACAGACATTAAAGGCATACCTTGCACTTGGTGACTTAGTGGCCGCTACAAGCTTTAGCCCTGAAGAACAGCAACTTATACTGCTCACCGTGAGCAGAGAAAATGAATGTGGGTACTGTCTGGCCGCGCACACCATGATTGCAACAAATCTCGCAAATGTGGATTCAGAGAAAGTAAGTGCCTTAAAGGCAGGAAAAAATCTTCAACCAGATAGACACGATCGGCTTGTGGAGTTTACATCTCAAGTTGTAAAAAAACGGGGCTTTGTCACTGAAGAGGACGTTTCTAAATTTAAAGCTGCGGGATTCGGTGATCAGCAAATTCTTGAAGTGATTTTGGCCGTTTCAATGAAAACTCTCAGTAACTACGCCAATCATATTGCCGACACACCAATTGACCCGCAGTTTTCAAATCAAGAATAATGGTTAAATTCATATCAAGGAGATTCATAATGAAGAATAAATTTTTAATGATTTTGGCAATAGGCTTATTTTCAAGTCTAGCTTCTTTTGCCTTCGATGCGCCAAGCTTTAATGAGAAAAGTTTTAAAGAAAATCAAGCTAAAGGCGAAGCCATTTTGGTTGATGTCTATGCCAAGTGGTGTCCCACTTGCAAGAAGCAGCACGCTGAGCTTGTAGAAATCTTTAACGATGAAAAATATAAAGGGATAAAATCCTACAAACTTGATTATGATGACAAGGATCTTGTTAAGAAGTTTTCAAATCTCATCGGAAAGCCTATCCCGAGACAATCTACGATCGTGGTATTAAAAGGAAAAGAAATTGTTGCTTTCTCAATTGCCGAAACGGGTGAGAAACTAAAGTCTTCAATTGATAAGGCCCTTTAATGATTGGGCAGATGACCCTTGCCGTACTCGCTGGAGCGGTTACTACGCTCTCGCCTTGTGTGATTCCAGTCATACCGCTGGTTGTGGGCGGCGCTTCGCACTCGGCAAGGTTTGGCCCACTTTATCTGCTCTTAGGACTTGTGACTTCATTTACTCTCACAGGGACATTTGCGGCGGCCCTTTTATTTAAACTAGGACTTCCGCCAGATATGTTAACCCAAGGGGCAGCAGTCCTTTTAATTCTGGTCGGTGCTTTTTTATTTTTTTCCTTTCTTGATAATCTGTTTAAGTCTTCAACTGATGGTTTGTCTCAGTGGGCAAATAACTTTATCAGTACACATAAGCTCTCTGGCCCTTTAGGGCAGTTTACCATTGGTGCACTTATTGGGCTTATTTGGGCGCCTTGTACGGGCCCAACACTCGGCGCGGCAATTTCCTTGGCTTCGCAAGGTGAAAATCTCTTTGAATCATTTGTTGTGATGCTTTCCTTCTCGCTTGGCGCTTGCTTGCCATTAGGAGTCTATGGCTCTGTTGCAAACCTGTGGGTCAAACGAAAGGGGCAAATTATTAAATTCGGCCAGGGTTTAAGAAAGGCCGTGGCGTTATTGTTTATTTTCGTGGGCGTTTCAATTTTACTTGGGTGGCATAAAGCGCTTGAAACTTGGCTGCTCGGGCATCTTCCTGAATGGTGGGTGAACTTGATCACTCGATTCTAATAGATTAGCAGATATTTGAGTCTACAACTCGATCATGAATTCTCCTCACGGTTGAGTGATACCAGAGAGTCTGGCCTGCGGGGGTTTCGATCCCGCGATTTGACAGCCAATCGGAAATTTTCTGATAAGACCAGCCTGCCTTTCTTTTGCATAAAATGCTTTCGATAACCATACGTTCCCGAACATGTGGTACACGTTTACCGTTCTCCATTTTCGTACCGTAAGTGAGCCAACCCGAGGGCTGCTTTTTCTTCTTAATGTCAAATCGATCAAGGGCCGCGTTTATACACGAATGACCGCACCCAATGAGGACAGCAATCTGCCTAGCAGTGAGCCCTTCAACAGTGTATTTTTGATTGAGGAAGGCTTTGTTTCTAAAAAGTGGCGTTGTTGAAACCGTTGATTTTATTGTAAGATGCTTTGAGGACAGGTTCAGAAAATCAGTCTGGAAGCTGTCCACCATTTACTTTTGGGTATATTCCGGACACATGGGTAACAGATTATTCTTGATACATAGGTTACACTTTTGAGGCAAAGGGATTTGGCCCTGGCTCAAATCTTTTGCTCTTTTCATCAAAATATCCCATTTCATAATCCATAAAA
>PEZS01000011.1:575093-601714 GCA_002778785.1 Bdellovibrionales bacterium CG10_big_fil_rev_8_21_14_0_10_45_34
CAAAAGTGTAACCTATGTCTTAGGTACAAACTGTCACCCATGTCTCCGGGTCGGACCGTGAGAAAATGGCTCAGGAGGAGGGACTCGAACCCCCGACCCAGCGGTTAACAGCCGCTTGCTCTACCAACTGAGCTACTCCTGAATGCCGAGCCATAAACTAGGGATTTCCAGTTTAAAAGTCAATTGAGTGCTTCTGTGTGACTGCGGTCACAAAGCGTCAAACGGTCCGTGGGGAGCACTATTTAAACAAGCACCCAGAGACCTATCCTACCAGGTCACTAGGTAAAATAATTCCAGCTCCAGCCCCTCGCGATCGACTAGGGATTTGCCTTCTGACTAAACTGGTAAATGAACCAAATAACTCCCGATAGAGCTGCCACTAAAAGAACGATTCGCACCTTCAGTCCGGTAAGATCAGTATTCCCGCGTCTATATGGCAGGTCAGGTCTGCGAAGAGCCATTAAGATTTATCCTCTTTCTTTGGGCCTTGAGGGCGCAATTCGGTTACCCCGCCCATATAAGGTATCAAAGCTTTCGGAATTTCAACAGAACCATCCTCGCGTTGATAATTCTCAAGTATGGCCACCCAGGTTCTTCCAACAGCCAGTCCCGATCCGTTGAGGGTGTGCACAAAACGAGGCTTCGCCTTTGGACCGTTCGGCCTGAAGCGAATTTGAGCGCGTCTGGCTTGAAAATCTTCAAAGTTAGAACACGATGAAATCTCGCGATATGCGGATTGGCCAGGCAGCCAAACATTCAAGTCATAACACTTGGCCGCGCCGAACGAGATATCACCCGAGCAAAGTAGGGCCACCTGAAACGGTAGCTCCAGCCTCTTTAAAATTTCTTCGGCATTTTTTACTAGTTTTTCATGTTCTTCATAAGAGCGATCAGGATGAGTGAACTTAACAAGTTCAACTTTGTGAAACTGGTGTTGGCGTATCAACCCTTTAGTGTCGCGACCATAGCTGCCCGCCTCCGAGCGAAAACAAGGAGTAAACGCCGTATAGCAGATCGGAAGCTGAGCTTCTTCTAAAATCTCATCGCGATAGTAATTAGTAACTGGCACTTCTGCTGTCGGCACTAGAAAGTAATTCGTTCCTTCTATCGCAAAGAGATCTTCGCGGAACTTAGGAAGCTGTGACGTTCCCACAAGGCTCACGTCATTTACTAAATACGGTGGAACAGTCTCAATGTAGTCGTGCTCCTTTGTATGCACGTCTAACATGAATTGCGTCAGCGCTCTTTCAAGACGCGCTCCTAATCCGGTAAGTATAGAAAACCGCGCTCCAGTGACTTTGGTCGCCCGTGCTGTATCAAGTACACCCAGGGACTCTCCAAGCTCTACATGATCCCTCGTCCGAAAAGAGAAAGACTTAGGATCCATAAAGGACCGAACAATGACGTTTTCGTCTTCGCTTGCGCCAATAGGCACTGACTCATGCAAAAAGTTGGGCAAATGAAGGGCTTTTTGCTTAACACTCTCTTCAGCTAAAGAAAGCTCAGTCTCGACGGCTTTTACTTTCTCACTAAGCTCTTTCATTTTCGATAAGTCTTGGGTCGCGTCTTCGCCCTTTTTTTTGAGCATAGCTATCGATTGAGAGGCTTTGTTTTGCTCCGCTCTCATCTCGTCAAACTCTTGAGTTAGTTTTTTTCTTGCTGCGTTGAGGGCAAGGATTTCATCGACCAATTTGCCATCGTATTTTCTGTTTCTAAGTCCCTCTTTGTACTGATTCAACAAAATCTGGTCTGATTCAAGCAGGCGAATATCTATCATATTTTTCTCTCATGATGGCTTTTTTAGGCTTTCAAAAATAGTCTTAACCTATGGCCTGTCTAAAGGCTACTGATTGGCGGCCATTAAGACATACATTCTGAACAGTAGTATTGCCAAAACACTGCCCAAGTTGAAAATCGTTACCCCAACCCAGCCCCAATTCTTGATGAGACGTATGACCGACAAGGATACCGCAACCGCGACGAACCAGAAGGAGAACCGACCAATCTCTAATATAACTTCAAATGCTAAGGCAAGTGCGGCACCCCAAAACAAACCGGAGAATAGTCTTAGACACCATAATGCTGCGTTAACTGAAGTTGCTCTCAGCCTATCTTGAATTTGATCGATTGCAGCACTCATATAGCCTCCCCTTGAGAAACTGGTCGAACCCTTTAGATTGCATCAGAAGGATCTACTACATTATAGCCTAACGATCCTATATTCAATCGAGCTTCGATTCAGTGCACACGGAGCTAAGTCTAGTTCTAGAGCTCGCTTTGAATGGCGGCTCGGTCGGGAGCGTTGGGAGCCAAATCCAGATAGGTCTCAAAAGCCTGCCTCGCCCGCCGATGATCTCCCTTGAGTTTGTAGATGAGCCCCATTTCTCGATGAACAAGTGGATTGCCGCTTTCTTTCTGAGCCGCCACATTTACCATGCTAAGTGCCACGTCGATATTCCCACTTAGCCGGTAAGCCTCAGCAAGTCTTAGATAAACAAGTGGTGTGTCATTTCTCAGTTTAAGTGCGCTTTGAAGATTTTGAATCGCTCGACTATACACCTTGCTGTTCATGTAAATCTCAGCCGCTTCTAAGTAGGGCGCCGCAAGCATAGGGTTTCTCTTTTGCTCGATAGCAATAGCGCTGAGCGCTTCTTCTGTGCGGCCGAGTTTGTTGAGTGCTCGCCCCTTAAACAGGTGAACCTGCGGAAAGCGATCATTCACATTGATAGCTTTGTTAAAATAATTGAGAGCCCGCGAGGCGTCTGAAACGTTTAAATATATCAAACCGATTTCAGACAAAGGCTCTGCATCCGTCGGATCAATAGCCGCAACTCCCAGTAAAGTCTTAAGTGCGGCGTTATGATCTTTGTTTGAATACTGCGCCTTGGCCAGAAGCAACATTAGGGACTTATCAGAAGAAGCTTGTTCGTGGCCCTTCATCAATATTTGTACCGCTGCTTCAAACTGATCATCTTCGTAGAGAATCTTGCCTAACGCCTTCTTGTATTCTGGTTTTGCGGGGTAAATGTTCATCTTTTCTTTTAAATAATTGGTGGCGCTTTCAACACCCTGGAAGGCAGCAAGTGTCTCAGCGTAGATGGCATGAGCATTAGGACTACTGGAGTCTAACTCAATAGCTCTGGAGGCCCATTGATACGCCTCCCTTACATCTCCGAGGGCTAAAAAGGATTTTACAAGTATCAGGTGCGTATCTGTGTCAGTGTCGTAAAGTCTCAGTGCTTGTTTTGCAAGCTCAATAGCCTCTTTGAAATTCTTTCGTCTGAATTCGAATTCACTGCTCGCTCGAATTACTTCAAAAGACTTTGGCTTAATTTGCCGAGCCTTAAGAAGCGCCTGAAGCGCAAGCTCAAAATCAAATCGCTGTGCTAAGAAATCAGCCTTTTTAATCCAAGCAAGCTCACTGTTTGGGTCTACTCTGATCGCCTTATCTACCCACTCTAGAGCCTCACGCGACTGATTGAGACGCCAGAGCGACTCTGCCGCTTTAATCGCCGCTAAAGGATTGGCCGGCGAGCAGGTATCAAACGCAGCTCGAAACTCTGCCTGGGCAGCCAAATCATTTCCACTACGAAGAAACTGCTCCCCTAGCGTCATCACCTCTTGGCAATCCATAAAGTGAGCGGCTGAAATTTCCGTACCCGAAAGCTTTTCAAACAAATCTTTCGCATCTAGATTGGTAGAGTCGATAAAGAAGGCTTTTTTTGCCGACTCTACAGCCTTTTCATTGTTTCCGTTTTTTGAATAATACGTGGCTATTCGTGTCCAAGCTTTTGATTCTAGTTGGGGCATAACTCGATCGACTTCTAAACCCTCTTTGATTTTTTCAAAGCCCGAATCGTACTGCTGAAGCTTATCTATTTCCAGGATTCCTTGTAACACCTTCGCTTCTGCGTGGCCGCCGTAACTTGCAATCACTTTTTGAAAAAGTTTTCGAGCTTCGTTGAGCTGCCCAAGTTTATCGCGAACGATCGCTTCAAAAACAAAGGATTTGTTCCACTCCGGTAGAATTTGTTGAGTTTTTTGAATGTACGAAATCGCCAATACATGTTCATCTTTTTCTTCGAGCTCTCGCGCTTTCATTTCATAAAAATAGGGCGAGCTTACGAACCGTCTTATAGAAGAGTCGAGTTTCGTGGCAAAATTTAAAAAGTTTCCCGACAGTTCCAATTGCACAAGTCTGCAAATATCTCCAGAGGAACCCATTGAATCTGCCTGAGAAGCTCTTTGCGCCAACTGTGAAACCACCGCTAAGGAGTCGACGCCCTTGTCAGAAAAGGGCCACAGCTCTCTGTAGGTCAAGCAAAGCAATTCCATTGCTTCCTTTGTCTGGGGGCGACCTTCGATCGTTCTGACGAGTTCGGTTTGAGCCTGTAAATAACTGCTAAAGCTATCTCTATAAAAATAAGCGCGAGCGGTATTAAAATACCCCAACGCTTCCGTATCGGAAATTGTCGGTTGCCCCGCTCTTGGAAGCATCAACTGTATTCTCTTAGGCGTCTTGGGTTCTTGTATTAAAAAAATTCCCGCAAGAACCAATCCGGTAATTGTCAGCCCCAAGCCGAGCGCTTTTTGCCTTTGACTCTTTTGCCGAACAAGCTGGCGACGTGGTGACAGGTCAATAACTTCGATATCATCTGAAGACAGGGTACTCGTATCTATTTTTTTCTTTCTGGGGCGATTTTTTTCAGCGGCAGCCGGTGGTTCACTTTCTGGTTCGGCAATTCCAGAATAAGTTTCAGGTTCTTGCTTTTCGGATGTTTTTTGCTTGTCGTCAGTCTGCCCATCCGACTGCGCCTTAGTCAGCTCGATGAGCTTTTCGGTTTCGTTCTTTTGGTAGGCAGGGATGCGAAGCACATCTAATAGAGCGTCGTAAAACTCTGGAACACGCGAAATCTCTTGCCATTCAGAACTTGGAAACTTGCAGACCTTTTCGCTGCCAACCAAGATTCCTTTTTTAATAAGCTCAGTAATGCGCTCGGTTCTAATCGGTCCGAATATTCGGCCTTTGGAATCCCTAACCAACCAATTCATAGCCTATATTTTTTCACTGAGCTTCCTTCCAGACAACAAGTGAATGTGTAAGTGAAACACAGTCTGGCCCCCACCTTCTCCGGTATTTATGATCGTACGGTATCCGGAGGCGGCAAACCCACAATCTTCTGATATTTTTTGAATTGCTGACGTAGCATCCGCCATCAGACGATGTTGGCTCGGCTCTAAATGCGATAGAGACTCTACGTGAATCTTTGGAATCAATAGCAAATGGGTCGGCGCCTGCGGCTCTCTATCTTTGATACAAATGAACTTTTCGTCTTCATACACCAGCTGAGACGACAACTCTTTAGAAATGATCCTGCAGAATATACAGCTCATGGTATCTCCTTTGACTGAGACTCACCCGCAAACGCCTCCGGTTAGGAAATGTTTATCCTAACAATACTGTGGTGAGGTGCCATCTCGAGAAATGCTACCAGCTTTCTACAGTTATTGTAGCCGTTTTATGCGAGCTCCAAGTGCCGCAAGCTTCTCTTCTAACTTCTCGTACCCACGGTCTAAATGATAGATACGATTCACTGTCGTCTCGCCGCTCGCGCAAAGGCCAGCCAATACTAAACTAGCACTCGCCCTAAGATCGGTAGCCATTACCGGGGCTCCTTTTAGTTTGCCTGGAGTTCCTCGAACAATCGCCACGCGTGATCTTGGAGTTATATCGGCTCCCAGTCGACTTAGCTCTGGAACGTGCATGAAACGGTTTTCAAAAATTGTTTCTGAGATAACGCTTGTCCCGATAGCCTGAGTCATCAAAGCCATAAACTGAGCCTGACAATCAGTTGCAAACCCAGGAAATGGAGCCGTCGTAATATCTGAACTCCTCCACTCTTTTAAGGCCTGGATCTCTACTGTTTGATTGTCTGATTGAATCTTAAAGCCACATTCTTTTAATTTGCTCGTGAGAGCGTCAAAGTGATCCGGCACACAGTTTTTTACAACAACGTGGCCCTTAGAAATCGCCCCAGCAATGATCAACGTGCTCGCTTCAATTCTGTCTGGGATCACAGTATGCTCGGCGGGATACAATTTTGTAACCCCTTGCACACGAATGATACTTGTTCCTGCTCCGATAATACGTGCACCCATTTTATTTAAAAAATCCGCGAGATCTACTATTTCTGGCTCTTTCGCAGCGTTTTCAATAATCGTCTCACCACTTGCGTAGACCGATGCCATCAATACATTCTCTGTGCCGCCTACGGTGACTCCATCAAATACGATGCGACTACCGACTAAGGATTTTGCGCGCACGTTAACAATACCTTCTGTAAGCTCGACTTCTGCACCCAAGTTTTTAAATCCATCGAGGTGTTGGTCAATTGGCCGAGTACCAATAGCACATCCGCCTGGCAATGAGGCTTGAGCTTCACCATATCTCGCTAACAGAGGTCCCAAACAGAGAACACTCGCCCTCATCTTTCTCACTATTTCGTATGGGGCATTCGATAAGACTCTAGCGGGCACGTCGATGCTCACTGTACGCCCGTCAATTCTTGCAACTTTGCAGCCAAGGTGCTCAAGCAACGTGGCGGTTGAATCGATATCCTTTAGTTGAGGCACATTTCTTAAGGTATGCCTGCCCTCACAAAGTAAAGTTGCAAACATTAGGGGTAGTGCTGAGTTTTTAGCCCCGCTAACATTTACTTCCCCGCTTAACTGCGCGCCGCCTTGAATGACAATTTTATCCATTTTACCGCTCGCCTTTATAGAATTTCACAAATCGTTCTCTCTGAGAGAGATCTTTTAGAACTTGAACATCATTCCACTTGTAAATTGCCCTGTCATTAGCTGATTGAGAATTAAGCCACTCTGCGAATCTCTGAGCATTGTTGCAGCCGAGTTCAAAGAGACATTGGCCTCCAGGTTTGAGCAAGCTGCCTGCAACTTTGCTAAATTCTTTTGCATGGCAGAGGCCGCCGTCGTTCGAAAATAAAGCTATGGGTGGCTCAAACTCTCGCACACTTTGAGAAACCTCTGCATCTTGCGGAGAAATGTACGGCGGATTCGATACGACAATGTCGAAGAACTCCAGGCCATGCCTAGCAGGAGAAACCTGAGCGACACTATTGGCAATCTGTTCTAAGTCTTGGGAGTGAATATTCTGGAGCAGAAAAGTGACTCGTTCATCGCTATATTTACGCAGGTTTTTAACTGCAACATCATGTGCGGCCTGAGAAACTTCAAATCCTACTACTTTCACATTTTTTAGCTCGTGGGCTAAAGAGAGACTTAAGCAGCCGGAGCCAACTCCAAATTCTGCGATAGTTATTTGTTGCGGGGGCCTTATCTGATCAACGCTCTCCTTGATCAAATCGACAATCAACTCAGTCTCTGGCCTTGGAATCAGTACACCGGGCCCCACTGCCAATTTAAGACTTCGAAACTCTGCCCAACCAACTAAATAGGCAAACGGTAAGCCCGTCTGTAATTTCAACAAATCGTTTCTGAGTTGCGCGAGAACCTCGATATCAATGTCGTTTTGATCATTCAAATAAAGATCGGTGAGCCCCCAGCCCAATCTTTCAGCAAGAAGCCACCTTTTTTCTTGGCTTGTAATGCCGCCAAAGTCTTTACATAGAAACTCTTTAATTTTCATGCGGTATCCAAAAACCTTGAGCTACTGAATCGATGCCTGTTTTAAGGCCTCAGCCTGAAAGTGAGTGATCAATGGCTCAATAATGATGTCGACTCGACCTTCCATAATGTCACTTAACTGGTGAGTGGTTAGTCCGATGCGGTGGTCTGTCACTCTGGCTTGAGGAAAGTTATATGTTCTAATGCGTTCGGAGCGATCGCCTGTTCCTATTTGTGAAAGGCGAGCGTTTGAAGCCTCTTTTTCAGAAACTTCCTTTTGGACTGCAAGAAGTCTTGCTCTCAAAATTTTCATCGCCTTATTTTTGTTTTTCAACTGAGAGCGCTCATCTTGGCAAACAATAACAATTCCCGAAGGCAAGTGTGTGAGTCGAACCGCCGAATCTGTTGTATTGACGGATTGTCCGCCTGCACCGCCCGATCTCATTACGTCAATCTTTAGGTCATTTTGGTTGATATCGATTTCGACTTCTTCTGCTTCGGGTAAGACGGCCACAGTAATCGTAGAAGTGTGGATACGGCCTTGGGCCTCAGTTTTTGGCACTCTCTGTACTCGATGCACTCCGCTTTCGAATTTAAGTTTCGAAAAAACTTTGTCGCCTGTAATGAGCGCAACCACTTCTTTAAAACCACCCACATTGCCCGGGCTCAGCGAGAGAATCTCTACCTTCCAACCATTTGTGTCTGCAAAATGAGAATATGCTCGAAAGAGTTCTTCAGCAAAAAGACTTGCTTCGTCGCCTCCGGCACCTGCGCGGATCTCTAGTAAGATGTTCTTGTCGTCGTTAGGATCTTTAGGAAGCAAAAGTATCTTAAGAAGCGCTTCGAGATCAGATATTCTAGGTTCAAGCTCGGCCATTTCTGACTTGGCCATAGCCCTAAGATCAGAATCTTTTTCGGTCTCTAAGAGTTCCTTGGCACCGGCTCTCTGCTTACAAACATTCTTGTACTCACGAAACGCCGTCACGATTTCTTGCAACGACGAATACTCTTTCATCAAAGAACGATATTGCTGGGGATCATTGGAAATTTCTGAATCTTGTAGACGGCTACTGATTTCTTCAAAGCGATCTTCTACGCTTTGTAGCCGACCAAACATGCTTTTCTCCTAGAGCCTGTTTCTGAGACTATTCAGTCTTTCCGCCACCAAGACGAGCGTAACGCTTTTTAAATCGATCAATACGTCCTTCAACGTCGATCAACTTCTGCTTACCTGTATAAAATGGATGGCAAGCGCTGCAAATGTCTACTCGTAGCTCTTTTTTTGTAGATCCTGTCGTGAACGTGCTACCGCAAACGCAAACTACATGCGCATCAGCGAAGTATTGTGGGTGGATTGCCTCTTTCATATATTACTCCTAGGTTCCAATATGCTTTTACTTAACCAGTTTTATCGTCTCTCATACGCCTATCAAATACTTGCATTTCAACCGGCGCTGACGACCCCAGTTGCCTGGAGTTTGGTCTAGTTTTGGTATATAAAAAAACCATAAAAAACTGGGGCTTAGAGCTATCACACCCCGCCTTGCTGTGTCAGCCAAAATTGTCTCCACTGAGTTATCCACAAAATAATATCACTTGATTTTAATGCGGCGCTCCTAAGCGCCGCTTCAGCAGACATTGAAATTTGTGAGTAAAATCAGGTTGTTACTAACCGCTCATGCTGCTTATAAAGTCAGAATTGGACTTGGTTGTCGATAGCTTGTTCAAAAGGAACTCCATGCTATCCACAACATTCATCGGTGCCAAGACTTTCCTTAATATCCATAAGCGCTGCAGCGTATTGTTTTCAATAAGTAGGTCTTCTTTTCGAGTTCCAGACTTATTGATGTCCATACATGGGAAGATTCTCTTCTCCATTAGCTTTCTATCAAGGTGAATTTCAGCGTTACCCGTTCCTTTGAATTCCTCGAAAATCACTTCATCCATTCGTGATCCCGTGTCGATGAGGGCGGTTGCTATGATTGTTAAGCTGCCACCTTCTTCAATATTTCTGGCCGCACCAAAGAATCTTTTAGGTTTGTGGAGGGCGTTGGAATCGACACCACCTGAAAGAATCTTGCCGCTCGGAGGCACCACTGTGTTGTAGGCCCTTGCCAATCGTGTAATGGAATCAAGCAGAATCACGACGTCGTGCTTATGCTCGACAAGTCGTTTAGCCTTTTCAATAACCATCTCAGCAACCTGCACGTGCCTAGCAGGTGGCTCGTCAAAAGTAGAGCTAATGACTTCGCCTTTTACTCCGCGCGACATGTCAGTCACTTCCTCTGGGCGCTCGTCGATCAATAATACAATCAATTTCACTTCGGGATGATTCTGCTCGATAGCGTTAGCTATATCTTGCATCAATACCGTCTTACCCGTTCGAGGCGGCGCAACTATAAGAGCTCTTTGCCCCTTACCAATAGGGCACATCATGTCTACTATTCGCGTGGTGTAGTTCGACGGGCTATGCTCGAGCTTCAGTTTTTCTTGCGGATATAACGGAGTGAGGTTGTCGAATAGAATTTTATCTTTAGATTTTTCAGGGGCTTCATAATTAAGAGTTTCTACCTTCAACAGGGCGAAATAGCGCTCGCTCACTTTCGGAGGCCGAATCGTTCCAGCAATCGTATCGCCCGTACGCAAACCCAATCTTCTGATCTGAGAAGGGCTGACATAAATATCATCTGGACCTGGTAGGTAGTTGTAGTCGGGGGATCTTAAAAACCCGTACCCGTCTGGAAGTATTTCAAGAACTCCGTTTCCGTAGATATCTCCAAAGCGAGCGGCTCGCTTGAGGATTTCAAAGACCATATCTTGGCGCCTAAGCCCCGCGGCATGTTCAATGCCTAACTTGGTCGCTAACGTCGACAACTCCGAAATATTCTTACTTTTTAAATCCTTTGAGTTGAGCTCTCTTCTTTCTTCTTCGGTGAGATTAATTATGGTCATCTCTTCCGCGCTGATAGCCGTTTCTTCGCCCTCTGCTGCAGCAATAGCCTCTTCTTCATCATAAGGAAGGCCTCTTTCGCGCGTCTGATCACGGGACCCGTAGCTAGAATGCTCCGACTGCCCATTCATGTTATGTGAAGGACGGCTTTTGTGCCTAAAACTGCTCTTTTTATTCTTATGATTTCGATGCCCGCGGCCACCGCCTCTGTCTTGGGAGCGTTCAACCCTTTCGCTCCTGGCTTCTACTGCTGGCGGTCTGTCGCCACCTTCAGTTTCAGATTCTGCCTTCTCTGTCTTGAAATTCTTTTCTTCTGTAGCTGGCTGATCTTCAGACACGGAAAATAGCTCCTTTTTTTATCAGATTTAGTCGTATTAAAAACATTTAAGATTAATGAAGAATTAGATTCATAATAAACGAGGTGGGGACCTTTAACGGTTTCTAGTGAGGATTCCTTTTATTTCATTTAGGGATTTTATCGATTGAAAAGAACGGCCCTGCCCCAGAGAATGCTCTAAGCTTGCCTGTGCTGTCAACCGGGGAGGCAAAATCGACCCAAAATGGGACAACTTTTCACAATGGCACCATCGTTCCGGATTGGTATCGCCAGTGCTGATTTATTGAGCCTAGGGGTGCAAAAGTTCTAAAATTGGCCCAGGTCCTGGGTTCTGGCCGGTCTAGGCTAAAAAATTCCGGTCGCTATTCCGATATGCATTATATCTCTTTGAACGAGTTTTGTAAAAACACAAAGGAGTGCAGCCAATGAATATTTCAGAGATTCCTTCGCCAGCACCACGCACACGCCTCGAATACGAAGTGGAATACCGAAGAAGTTACGCCCGCGAGTCTCATTTTGGAGTTATCAAAAACATCTCTTTAACTGGGGCGTTTATCAGCGATCTTGATAAGGGTGACCTTGCACCGAGAGACAAGGTTTCTATTGTTTTAAAAGTGAGTGGGCGCAAGCGAAAGATCAACGCCGAGGTTGTTTGGACGGCCAACGACGGAGTCGGCATCAGGTTTAATCATTTTAATAACAGAGATGTTCAGCTCGTCGACGACCTTATGTATTTCGTCGAATCAAGCCGAAGCAAACAGCGCGGCGTTCTGGAAGATATTTTCAAGATCGTCTCGTAAAAAATCGTCTTGCAGCTGAGCGTCGGCTGGCCTCAACTGTCAAAGACTTTTACACCCCACTGAGTAATCATTACTCTCACACCCCGGCGCCGAAGCTGGTAAAATTACTTCCGACACCATTACTAGAAAAGTGAACGGGAGTTTTACTGTGCTTAATCCAATCAATGCCTTTCAGTCACTAAAGACGCTTTGGACAGAACGAAGAAATCTAGCGCTTACAGCCTTGGCCTTGAGTCTCGCCTTCTCAGTAAGTAGCTATGGATCTAAACCGACGCGAAAGTCTCCCCCTCCCTCTTCTTCAGAAAAATCTCAACCAGCCTGTAAGGTTCTTGAATCCGCAGGCAGGATAGACGATAAGCGAACTGGGGCCGACGCTTCTGTGGCCGCTAAACCCTCCTCAGCAGATAAAGAGGTCAAGCCTCAACTCATTGGCAACAGTGGCGTAAGCCCCGAGAAAAAAGCTCTTGAGCTAATAAATGAGTTTTGGGCGCAGAGGGAGGACGCGCGAGATATGCGCAGTATACTGCAGCGCCCACGAAAATATGAAGGCAACCTTGAACCGTTAGTAGTTCAAAAGTTTCAAGAAAAGATTCTAACTCTGCTTAGTGAGCTAGTCGGCAGTTCAAACTACGTTAACAGAGACTTTGATCTTAGAGTCGCAAAGATGCGCGTCTTAGAGCAGGCTATATTGCAACTTCACCCTATGAACTCAGCAAGCTTTGCAATAGAACAACAATATGGAGAGGTTATGTATGGCATCTTCATGGCAGGCGTACTAAAAAGCTTTTCTGATCTAAATAACGAAATTCTATTAATGCAAGTTGCCGACTCAGCACCCGAAGCCTTTACCGACTCCGAATTTGTGCCAGACAATCTTTCGTTTATTGAAAAAACTATTAGAAACTTCAAGCGTCTTGCCGATGAAGCCGGAGCAGAAAGCTCTCTATATAGGGCGTTTAATTCTTTTGTTAGTCACTTTGGAGTTCAACCTGAGGGGGCAGATACTAGGACGGACGAAGAGATTGAGCTTAGAGAGCAAAACAATGCTGCCATCCCGCCGTCAAATGATTCGGCGCGCGCAAAGATTGAATACCCACACAATATGATAGTTGAAGCACTTGTGAAACTTGGTTTTCCGCCAGACACAAACGTTCAAGACTTAACAGTGCTTGAAATAGAAACGAAAACAGCGCTGGCATACAGAAATACCTTGATGGGGGCGTTTAGAGGAGAAAAAAATCGAAGATTAGGATTGCTTGTGGCTTCAAGAGGCATACTCATTAATGTGCGCACGGGCGATCTCATGTTGGCGACCATAGGAGAGTCAGAGTTGGTAAAGCGTTGGCAAACGCTGCGTTTGTTCCCATAATCATTGGCGAATGAAGCGCTCGATGAGGACGCTTTGTCATGCTAAAGCGAGTGGTGCGAGAGAAGCAACCACGGAAAAAACTCTTTCATTCACAGAGAATCCAGTAAACCGCGTTTCGAAGCGGTTTACTGAACAAAGCGCAGACACTTAGATTTGAGTTTGAGATTCGTTCATCATTTTGCGAGCGCGGTTCTTGCGCACAATCGCAAGTATGATTCCTCCGCCCACAAGAAGTACTCCGCCGGCTAACATCATAAATGTTGTGTCTTGGTCCATATCTCCGCCAAGAACTGATGATTTTCCGTTCATCTTTGCCTGCGGCTTAGAGGGAGGTGGGGGTGGATTGCTATCAACCGAACCCATAGCCGGTGGTGGTAAAAAGTCATCGTTCCCCGGAGGTGGCAGATCGTTCCCCGCCATATCTGGTGGCGGAAGCCCAAGATCATTGCCCCCCGCCGGTGGCGGAGGAAAGTCCCCACCCATACCCATATTCGACGGTGGCGGAGGTGGAAACGAGTTATCAAATCCTCCTGCCGAAGGTTCAGGATTGTTCATTGCCAAATCCTGTGCCGGTGGCGGAGGAAGCTCCAACGGGACATCCGAGGCACCTTGCGGCCAATATCTGAGCTCAAGGCCCTCAGGTAAATCCCATTTGCTTTCAATATTTTGATTTGTTGCCCATAGCTCCTTCCAGCTCTCTCGGTTTCCGAGCAGAGTGTTTCCGAGCTCGCGAATGTTATCGTTTGGCTGAGTCACATAGGTTTGCGGAGCGATTCCTTGGTCTTCTTGGTAAGTTAAAAACGAACTACTATCTGTAGGTCTTCTTGGGGAGTTGTAAAAAACTTTATCGCCAGTTTTTACACCCCTATGGAGATGTCCATTGGTTTCTAGCAATTCTGCACTTCTATCATCTCCATAAATTTTTTGGCTTATTGAGGATAGATCATCTCCCTCTCTTGCTATGTAAACAGTATTCACTACTCTTCCGTTTTTATCATACGGAGCCATAGGAATCTTTTTTACGGGAATCATCTTTGGACCTGATTCCACAGACGCAAAGGAGTCATCTGAACCTGCACCAAAATCTGAGGTGCCGGCATCAACACCAAACCCGTCATTACTCGAAAACTCTCCCGTAGCTCCCGATGTGTCGGTAGTACCAAATTCAGAATCTGAACTAGCTAGTGGGCTTGAATCATATGATGTATCTGGAGCTGGAGTATCGAATGACTGCGGCTCGGCAAGATTGTCTTGAAGTGGATCTTCGCCGCCGAGCGCGAGCGTGTCACCGCCTTCTGAGCCAGTGTCTGTGACCATGCCAGCATCGCCCTCTCCTAGTTCGACGAATTCTTCTTCAGACTGCGTGAGTTGGTCCGCGCCTTCTGAGAATTCACTGCCTTCGGCAAACTCCTCGCTTGCATCAAGGGATCCGTCTTCCTGCGGGGAATCTAGCGCAAGGTCTTCTGAGTTGACCTCACCGTCTGTGGCTTGAGAGCCGTCTTCGGATAAGAAATCATCTCCCCCTTCCGAAAAGGACGAGCCATCCGCCGTCTCAAGGTCTTCGCTAGAAGAACATCCGATGAAGAGATTACCAATCACTAGTAAACTTGCCGCGAGAACAATCCATTGTTTCATGTGCAACCATTCCTTTGATGCTTTCAAAAAATTCGGGCACTCACCTTATTATTAAATCACACCTTATAGGCTGACCGAAATGCTTTGATCCTCGAATTTAGACGTTTCGACAGCTAACCAATACAAAAGTCGTGGGGAAACCCAACTTTGTGTCGGTTAGTTCATAGACGTGACGTTTAGTAAGCTGGTTTGTGAACAGACATTTAGGGTAGGCCCACAACTGCATCGCCGACTTTGATTCCGCTGGACTCAAACCAACTCTCTTTCATTTCAAGAGCATATTTTGCTTTGTGAACAGTTGGATAAGTTTTGTAAGTAAGCACACCTGTGGGCTCCTTCTTCATTTCTTGAATGTCGACTATTTTGCCTTCGGCATTGATGTAAGCAATCGAAAGATTGATTAATGTGTTCTTCATCCAAAAGCTCAGGCGCTGCTCCTCGGGAAAAACAAAAAGCATTCCTTCGTTGGCACCCAGTTCAATTCTCTCCATCAGTCCGCGCGCCCGCTCTTCATCGTCGTCGGCAACCTCCACAACGATCTCTCTATTTTTGATTTTGATTTTTCGCTGCGGAAGTTTCTTTACTGAGTCTACTTCTTTGGCAGAAAGTTGCTTTTCATACGAAGTCGTATCTGGCACTACTGCCTTGCTCTTCTTTAAGGACACCGCCGACTCCGCTCTCAACGAAGGCTTTGCGAAGAATACAAACGCTAAAAGAAAAACATTGAACCCAAATATTGCTTTTTGATAAATTGTCTTCATTAAGTCCCCAGTTAAACCAATCGCCGAAAAAACATTCTTCAGTGCCTAAATCTCTTTTCGACTGAAATCACTCCAAAAGAAGCGTGCTTCTTTCTCTTTTGATCTCTGACCGTTGTCTCATACCGCCTAGCGCTAAATCGAATTCATTTTTCTGAAATGATCTCTAAAGCAAGTCCGTAACGAATACCTCGGGTAGACACAGAAACGAAATCCTTTTTTAGTGCTTCCATACATGCCCGCAATATAACCGCACCGTACGGCAAAGTTTCGAGCCGGGCTAAATCAATCCCAGGTAAGAATTTGCGCTGCTCTACAGTGAGTGCAAAAAGCTCCTGCGTTTTTGAATCGACATAGTCGGTACTTAAGACAGTGCCTTCAATTTTGTTCGCGTTAAATTCACTATTTAGTGAAAGCATTGCAAGGGCCACGCTTGTTCCGCCTACTGCCCACATTTCAGCTGGCCTCTCAACTTTAAGGCACGAGACTTGGCTGCTTAGCTCTTCAACTATCTGAGACTTTAGTTGAGCTATCTCGAGTGCACTCAATAAATCTTTTCTGCCACCCGCTTCTCTTAATCGAACCACTCCAATTGGTAGGCTCCGTAGGTCAACCTGCCCCAGCTGACTCACCACAATCTCAGTGGAGCCGCCGCCAATATCTACAACTACCCGATCGACTTGCCGTTGTGGCCAAGCGCTAGTGACTCCACGAAGAGTTAGCTCAGCTTCTCGCTCACCGGAAATCACTTCGATATCTCTCAAACCATATCTGGCAGCAATTTCATGTACCTCTTCAGCGTTTGACGCTTCTCTCATCGCACTCGTCGCGACAGCTTTGACTTTTTTCACTTGGTGCTTATCTAAGAGAAACTTGATTTCTTTAAGGCAACTTTCAAACCGCACGAGTGCTTCTTTTGAAATACTCTTGCTCGCGTAAAAACTCTCGCCAAGTTTCACGCCAAAGGGCTTATCTATGACGGCCTCAATACCACCAATTTTGTGATCGAACACGAGTAAAATAACCGAGTTAGTTCCGATATCAACAGCCGCAAACACTAGAATCCTAGGCCCTTGAACAAATCTTTTACTTTCTCGGGGGTGACCTGTTTTTTCAGTTCATCAACACCTTTTTGAAGTGCCTTTTTTCCTTCATGTTCTAAGTAAGCCGCTGCAACTGGCTTTAACGTGGCATCCCAGTTGATCTCTGGTTTTATCGCGCTTCCTACTATGCGAAAAGGAATGCCCGTTCGGCCATCTGCTTGTTTAAGCTTGTTTGGCACATCGTTCATGGGTGTCAAAACCAAGCCTGTCATCTCCATCGATTTGTCAAAACCGACAAAGCCCTTCATGGTTAAACCAGTACGCGCTTCTTCTAAATCTGCTACCGCGTTCTCTAAATTGAATCTTGCTGACTTGATGTTAAAATTACCTTTAAGAAACTTAAACCGATTCCCAACGACAACATTCCCCACCTTGTCACCTGCTTGAGGAATGGACTTTAGTTTTTCAGCGACAAGCTTCAAAATGCTAAGCCCTGACCAACTTCCATTTAATATTTCAAAACTACCTTTACCCGCCAGGTTGTTTTTTACCTTTTGAGAGGTAACTCCCGATCCGCTGATTGAAAACTTTGAGTTCAAGTCACCTTCTAAAAACTTATCAAATTCCGGAAATTGATTTACCATTGCTGCGTTGACATTGAGACCCTGCACGCTGCCATCAAACTTGTAATTGGGATCTTTTTTAGAGAGATCAAACTCACTCGTTGTTTGAATCTTTCCCGAGAAAGCTTTTAAGTTGGCCTTTTTCAGGGTCAAAACCAGATTTTTAAAGGTTACTTCCGAATCAAAGTCTTCTAGTGGCGCCTTTTTCACAATGAGCTTTTTTATTTTTGCCGTGGCCTCAACTTCTAAGTTTTTAATAGCTTTGTTTCTCTGCGTGTTTTGAACAGCAGCCTCAGTTTTAGCATCTTGTGCCGCTTGCTCTTCTGGCGTTTGTTCCGCTGTGGCTTCTACTTTTACAGCTTCCTTTTTTACTTCGCTGCCTAACATTTCATCTAAATCCATAAGCTGAGACTGGAAGCTCATTTTAACTTTAGGCGCAGCAAAATTGTTCACTCTGCCAGTTAGGTTAAAATCAGAAGTTCCAATTTTCATTTTGGCTTCTTTAAAAGTCACTGAGTCCGTATTTATTGTGATGTTTACGCTGAGTTGTTCTGCTCGTGGTTTTACGCCAGGAACTAAAAACGTCCCCTCTTCTAAATTTATGTTACCAGCATAGCTTACTTTTTCTCCAGCTCCTGAAGCTTTTATATTGAAACCGGCTCGCCCCCTCACTTGAAAGTCTGCCAGTGGCTTAAGCACTCCTTGCCATTGGCCGAGCTCAAGTTGATTCGAGTTTAGCTCCGTCGAAAACTGCACTGTTTCACCGAGAGAAAACGTGCCCGTCTGTTCAATGCTGAAGTCGTTGATGATATATTTAGCAGCGACTAAATCTACCTTATCGTTCGTCGCAGCTATATTAAGTGACGCTGTCAGCGGCACCTTCGGTGCCTTGTTAAATAGGTCTCCGTAGACTATCGAAAGATTCGTTAAATCAAGTTTTGCTTCAAATTTTGCCTCCTTTAGCTGGCCACCCTCTAAAGAAACGTTAGTGACTCCGTCTAATCCAAACTGACCGTTTACTAAGAGTCCTTTCATGCCTGAGACATCTATATGGCCTCTGATGTGCATAGGAATGTCTCGGCCAAGGCCAATGTCAGAAATTTGTAGATTACCCTCTTTGATAACTTTTTTTAGACCTGTCTTCGCATCTGTAAAAATAAGATTGGCATTTGAGAAGTCGATAGAAATATAAAGCCGCTTCCCGACGCTTCCTGCGGCTGAAGAGTCACCTGTTTCTTTTTGTGGGGCGCTCTGCGGTTCCACTTCAGCCTTTGGCTTGATAATTTTGGCGAAATTTAAAACACCTGCCTTGTCTCGATTCACTCTAACGGTTGGACTTTCCGCAAGGAGTGTCACCGAAAGCTTGCCGGTTAATAGTGACAAAAACGGAATACTCAATTTGGCATTCTCGATCGCAAGCATTGCCTCTGATTCTGCCGTCTCTTTAATCACGAGTTTTGAGACGCCAATTTTTATACCAGTCCATAAACTTAGTGATAACTCGCCGATTTCACTATGCGCGTTGAGATTTTCATTCAATGCAGCCTCGATTTTTGGCTTAATGTTTTTGTTCACGTCGTAAACCAACGGGAAGACCACCGCCGTCACGGCAACCAATCCGACTAAAACTCCTATTGCTATTAAAACTTTTTTCATCATTTATGATCCCTTCAACATTTCTTTAAGAAGTTCGTTTGTCACTTCAGGGTTAGCTTGTCCCGATGTGGCCTTCATCACTTGGCCAACAAAGTATCCAAAAAGTTTGTCTTTTCCCGACCTATACTGGGCAAGCTGATTGGGGCTATTAACGAAAACCTCTTGAATGACTTTTTTAATTTCATCGTTTCCGCTGATCTGAGCAAGTCCCTTCTCTTTAATTATTTGTTCTGCACTGGCGCCCGTTTCAAACATTTCCGCGAACACATCTTTGGCAGTCCTACCTGAAATAACGCCTTTTTGCATAAGATTGATGAGCCCCGCCAATGCCGAAGCCGGCACGGGCGATCTTGTAATTCCCATCTTCTGCTCGTTGAGTTTTGCAAGCAACTCTACCATCACCCAGTTCGAGCTTATTTTAGGGTTTTCTGTCGAGCGAGCAACTAATTCGAAGTAATCCGCCAGCTCCCTAGACTGAGTAAGAACAAAAGCATCATACTCCGGGATCTCATATTCCTTTTGGAATCGATACGCCTTCTGAAGTGGAAGCTCCGGAAGCTTTGCCCTTACCTCGTTCATAAATGCCTCATCGATCACTACAGGCAAAAGATCCGGCTCAGGAAAGTACCGGTAATCGTGGGCCTCTTCTTTTGTTCGCATGGTAAAGGTTCTGTTTTTGTCTGGATCATAAAGCCGCGTTTCTTGAACAATTTTTTCGCCGCTTTGAACAGCATCGACTTGCCGTTCAATTTCAAATTGAAGTGCTTTCTCGATAAACCGAAATGAGTTGATGTTTTTTATCTCTACTTTTGTTCCAAGCTTTTGTTCACCAGATCGTCGCACACTCACATTGCAGTCGCATCTCATTGATCCTTCTTCGAGATTTCCATCACACACATCCAAATAAACTAATATCGCTCGGACTGCGCGCGCATAGTCAGCGGCTTCAAGTGGCCCTCTCATGTCTGGGCCAGATACAATCTCTAAAAGCGGCACCGAGCTCCTGTTGTAATTCACTACTGAATATGTGCCATGGTGCGTGGATTTGCCGGCGTCTTCTTCCATATGAGCTCTTTCGATGCGCACACGCTTTTTGGTGCCATCGCTGAGATACTCTAAGTGACCGTTTTCACAAAGAGGCTTATCGAACTGAGAAATCTGATATCCCTTTGGCAAATCCGGATAAAAGTAATTTTTGCGCGCAAATACAGATTCTTTTCGAACCTCACAGTTAAGGCCAAGGCCAATGAGAGCAGAAAACTCAAGAGCCTTTTTGTTGAGTACCGGCAGGGCACCTGGCATACCTAAGCATGTGGGGCAGGTGTTAGCATTGTCGCCTTTACCGAACTCGGTTGAGCAGCCACAAAACATCTTACTATGAGTGAGCAGCTGTGCATGAATTTCTAAACCAATAACTGCTTCAAACCCTTCTGGTGTTGTGTATTCTTTTGCCATGTTAACCTCTTACTCCTGCTGTCCGCTCAAAACCCGGCAGCGCTTCTTCTAATGAGAGAGCAACATTGAGTAGCACCTGTTCGTCATAAGCCTTCGCAATCAAATGAAGCCCAACAGGTAGCCCATCCTTTTGGATACCAATAGGTGCGCTCAGTGCCGGAAGGCCGGCTAGGTTTATCGATGTCGTGTAAATGTCGTTCAAATACATTTTCAATGGGTCTTGCGATCGTTCCGTTAATTTAAATGCAGACGATGTAGCCACTGGCCCTACAATGAGATCGCATTTTTCAAATGCTGCTTGAAATCCGTTTTTAATTAACCGCCGCACCTGACAGGCTTTTTTATAGTACGCATCGTAGTAACCAGAGGATAGTGCATATGTGCCCAACATAATTCGGCGCTTTACTTCTGGTCCAAAACCAAGGCCACGAGAGTTTTCGTAGAGCTCATCTAAAGTCGCCCCTTCGGCACGCACTCCATAGCGAATGCCATCATATCTCGCTAGGTTGCTCGATGCCTCACTGGTAGCAATCATGTAGTAAACCGATATCGAATTTTCAGTATAAGGCAGATCAATCTCTACAACCGTAGCACCGAGTGACTTCAATGTATCAATGGCCTTTGTGATTAACTCTTTATTATTTTGATCAACATTTTCGATATGCGAGGTAACCACACCAATTCGCTTGCCTTTGATATTTGAAGTCAGCTTGCTGTAGGTATCCACCGCAGTTTCGGTATAAGTTGTCGAATCTTTGTGGTCGAATCCTGCCACAGAATCGTAAGCCAGCGACAAATCTCGCACAGATCGAGCCATTGGGCCGGCTTGATCTAAGCTAGAGGCAAAAGCAACTATGCCGTATCTACTCACTCTTCCGTAGGTTGGTTTTAAACCATAGACGCCGCAATAGTGGGCAGGAAGTCTAATGCTGCCGCCGGTATCTGTGCCCAAAGCAATCGGCGCCATTTCGGAGGCAACAGCCGCAGCTGATCCGCCACTTGATCCACCGGGCACGCACGCTTCATTCCAAGGATTTTTAACGGCTCCGTAAGCCGAGTTCTCGTTACTTGAACCCATAGCAAACTCATCCATATTGGCCTTTGCAATAACGACGGCTCCTTGCGCTTCTAGTCTTTCAATCACAGTTGCAGAGTAATTAGAAACAAAGCCTTTGAGAATTTTACTTCCGGCTGTCGTCTGCGAACCCTCGACACAAAAGTTGTCTTTTACGACAACGGGCACCCCAAAGAGCTTTCCGTTTCGCGTCGTTGCTTTGTCGATTTGTTGAGCGCGGTCTAAGGCGCGCTCATTGAGAGTCGAGATAATTGCATTCAATGCAGAATTCTTTTTTTGAATCTTATCGAGCGAGCTCTCAACAGCATCTACGGCCTTAAAACTTCCATCTCGAATCTGACTTGCTAATTCTTCCGCATGATTTTTTATTTTTTGCATTGTCGCCATATTCGCTCCACAAACTGTTTGATGGTAAATTTTTAAAAACTATGCACCTCAAGCGGGCCTATCCCACAACGGTTGGAACCTTCACTAGGTTGCCAATTTTGTCTGGCGAGTGAGAAATCCATGTGTTGGCCTCTTTCGAAGGAACAACTTCATCAACTCGCCTGTACTCCGAAGCAGGGTTTGGCGTTACGAGAGGTTCGACACCTTCTGTGTTGACGGCTTTTAAACTTTCAAAATGTTCCAAAACGCGAGAGAGTTGTTTCGAATACTCATTAACTTCATTATCGCTAACTTTCAGGCGAGCTAATTTTGCGACGTGCTTTACTGTTTCTGAGGAAATCACCAAGATTCTCCTTTTTGAATTTTTGATCTATAGGCTATGATACAAGAGCTTGCCTAACCCAAAAGATCGGCCCCGAGCCGGCTTCGTCACTAGACTTGGCCGCAATCGCAACCGATCTTTTAGGATGTGGCTAACTTAACCAATGGTTTGGAACTATTCAACTGCTGATGAACTCTTCAAAGAATGAACTTTTCAAAGAACTTCAACGACTTAAGCAAGTATTGAGTCGCCACAACTATCTTTACCATGTCTTAGACTCCCCTGAGATAACAGATAAGGAATTTGACCAGCTTTATGCCAGGTTAATAGAGATTGAAGCTGCGCATCCAGACTGGGTAAGCCCAGAAAGTCCGTCCCAGCGTGTCGGAGACACCCCAATTTCTCAGTTCGAAAAAAAGCCGCACCGCTTGGCCATGCTTTCACTTCAAAATACCTACAACACCGAAGAAATCCTTGAGTTCGATACACGTTTAAAAAAAATTATTGGAAATCTAGAAATTCAGTACCTTTGCGAGCCCAAGCTCGATGGATTAGCGATTGAGCTGGTTTATGAAGATGGCCGCCTAGTTTCTGCGCTCACTCGCGGAGACGGGCAAACCGGCGAAGAAGTACTCTCAACCGTCAGAACAATCCCCAGTATCCCCTTGCAGCTTTTGGGGGATGAGTATCCGAAACTTTTAGAAGTTCGCGGTGAAGTTATTATGAAAAAGCAGGATTTCGCAGCCTTGAATGAAGCTCAACAAGAGGCTGGGCAAAGAGCCTTCGCAAACCCCAGAAACGCCGCCGCAGGAAGCGTGCGTCAGCTTGATCCGAAGATCGCGGCCACTCGCCCTTTAAGTTTTGTTGTTTATGGTCTGGGTGTTGTTGAAGGAGCAAGCCAAAGCCACCTATCCAAGTGGCCACAGGCCTTTTCTCAGTGGGGGCTACCTTGTTTTCAACCTGCAAACTCTCTCGAAGAGCTCTTTGTAAAGGCTGGGGCTCCGACGTTTCAGACAGGGCGCCTCTCTTTTATAGCCCAAGATGCCGCTTCCGCTGTTGGGTACTACGAAGCCATTCAAAAACTAAGACACACTCTCGACTTCGATATCGACGGTGTTGTTATTAAGGTCGACTCCCTTCGGTTTCAAGAAGAGGCAGGATACGTTGCCCGAAGCCCTCGCTGGGCCGTGGCCGCCAAGTTTGAACCCGAACGAGGTGTAACGGTAATAAAAAACATACAAGTCCAAGTGGGCAGAACAGGCGCTCTGACTCCGGTTGCTATTATGGAGCCTGTAGAAGTTGGCGGAGTAACAATTGTGCATGCTACGCTCCACAATCAAGATGAAATTTCGCGAAAAGATATTCGCGTTGGCGATACTGTTCTTTTACACAGAGCCGGTGATGTTATACCGGAGATTATCGAAGTCGACCTAAAGTTTCGGCCAAAAGATTCGGAGCCTTTCTTTTTGCCATCAAGCTGCCCCGTCTGCAGCCAACCGGTGAAGCAAGAAGAAGACGAGGTCGTCACTCGATGTGTGAATCCTATTTGTCCCGCTAAAATCAAAGAATCCATAAAGCATTTCTGCTCGAGACGCGCAATGAACGTAGAGAAAGTGGGAGACAAACTCATCGATAAGCTCTGCGATCTTCATTTAGTTTCGCGTTTTTCGGATCTTTATAAAATCACTCAAGAAGATCTCCAAAACCTTGAACGCCAAGGCGATAAAAGCATCGCAAATATTCTTAATAGCATCGAAAAGAGCAAATCGACTTCGCTTCCGAAATTCATCTTTGCTTTGGGTATACGCTTTGTCGGCGAACAAAGCGCTAAAAATATTGCTCTTCACTTTCGTAACATCGAGAATTTCTTGAAGGCGACTCAAGAGGAGCTTTTACAAATCGAAGGTGTGGGCGAAAAGGTTGCGGCAATGATTTGTCAGGAGCTCACTAACAAAGAGTTTGTCCGCGAGATTCAAGAACTCGTGAATGCGGGCGTTCATTTTGAGAGCGTTCATGAAAAAGCCGAAGGCCCTTTTAGTGGCAAGACATTTGTAATCACTGGTACGCTTGACGAGTCACGCGATGAGGTAAAACTTTGGCTTGAGAGCTTGGGTGCAAAGGTTAGCTCTAGTATTAGTAAAAAGACTCACTATTTAATCGCCGGCGAGGATGCTGGCTCGAAGTTAGAGAAAGCTAAGGGACTGGGAGTTACTGTGATCTCTTTAGCCGAAGCTCGGCAGCTTGCAGCTGAGTAATTTAGCGTGAGAAAGTGAACCCAATATTAAGCGGTTTACCATAAAACGTGAAAACGTTTTGTTGTAAGCATCTGTGAGTAAATTTTTTTGAGATGCGTTTGTGCAAGCTGAAGTAGTTAGAGCAATTAATTTCGAATTTGGGCTGTGAAATGAAAAAAGTGAAATGAAAAAAGAGAAGTGATTGTGAAAAAATTAACTGTGGTACTTGCTGGTAGCACCGGACTCGTCGGCAAAGAAGTGCTAGGGCTTCTTGTCGGCGACGCCAGAGTTTCTAATATTGTTCTTTTGAATCGAGACCCTGACAGGGCGTTGCTTGAAGCGATGGAGTTTGAGCCAAAAAACAATATTCTGTCAGAAAGTTTTGATCTGCTAGAGCGTGCGCAATTTGGCGGCAACATTTTTGATTCGAGCAACAGCAGTCCAGAGCTAGTCACCTCTTCGAACAATGATTTGGCAGAAACCAAACGATCAATTGAAATGTTGGCGTCAGAGAGTCCGCTTCGAACTAATAACGAAATTTTGAACGAGCAGTTCAGTAATTATTTAAATTCTGCAAAAAGTGCAACTCAGAGCATTTGGGTAATTTGTTGTATTGGCACTACGATTAAAAAGGCTGCATCTAAAGAGGCTTTTGAAGAGGTTGATCGTCATTTGGTTGTAAAACTTGGGCGCTGGGCGAAGGCGGTGGGTGCTGTCGGTATGACGGTGGTTTCATCATTGGGAGCTGATCCGGGCTCTATGTTTTTTTATTCCCGGGTTAAGGGCCACATGGAGAAGGATCTGGAGTCACTGGGACTTAATCACCTCCATTTTATACGGCCATCCCTTTTGCTGGGAGAGCGCAAAGAATCTAGACCCGCTGAGTATCTGTCGCAAAAGATACTGCGTAGGCTGCCGTTCCTATTTGTCGGAAAGCTTAAAGCTTATGCTCCGATAGCAGCACAAGATGTTGCCCAACAAGTGGTTCAGACGCTTTTGGTTCGTTAAGAGTTAAATTTAGCTACAACCTTCAAGCCAGCGCGTTTCGAACGAGGCACTGGCTTGAAACAGAGTGTTTTTCAACCACCGGTTCTATTTCGTAAGAATAGTGCGAATGCTTTTCTCAGGGACAGAGACTAGTACCTGCTTGCCAATCATACTTGAGAAACCCACGCCGATGGCGGCATCCTTTCCAGTGAACCGAAGGGCCGTGTATTGAGTATCGATTCCGTTCGAGTACTTGAAAATTACCCGGACCTCATTTATTCCCAGGATCGCATCAACTCCGTCAACAGTTCCTGAAATATCATGGTTGAACGAATCGCTGTTAACGTCGACCATCTGGCTGAAGTCTATGTCGGCTTTTGCCTGCAAGCACGTCATTGACACTACAAAGCTAAGAATTAATTTTTTCATATTCATACCTTTCGAAACATTCCAAAGTTATGTGGGATTAACTTCCCAAATTTTCATCTTTGGATGTAATGTTCGAGACGATAATAGCAAAAAACATCGTATAGGTGTGAGGGAAGAGATTTCAAGGGATGTCACAAAGTTCGTCACCTTGAACAAAATCCAATTATTCAAGAGGGCGGCTTGGCGGCAAAAGTGGCGGCTTTTCAAAAATCTAACCAAATTAGCCTGCGTATCTTCGGACGAACCGCTACTTGAGACGTAAGACTCATCGGTTACTTTTTTAGACATCGTGCGAGCCCAACGTACGCGTTCGCTTTTAGATTTAAATTCCGATTCCGATTCTACTTCTACTTGTGTTTGTATTTGTATTTGTATTTGTATTTGCGTGCCTCTGTAGCGTCGCAAACTTTATGTAACCTCTCAGTCACTGTGGATGAGACTATAGATATTGAACTTTATTTCAAAACTTGTTGACTAGGTTTTTGCCCCCTTAGCTGGCCATATGATTAGCGTAAGACGTCCGCCACGTTAGGGGATTCGTGTTCGCCTTAGATTGTTTATTACAGCCAGTGTGGTGTTCGTTTAGGTAAGCGTATTGGGCCCGCTGAAATTGCTCACCAATTTCAAGGTATCCGCGAAAATGCGAGTTTGAAAACCCGTGTTAGGGTGGCCAAAGGCAAAGAAGAACGATGAATGCGAGAGAAAGGAAGTGCCATGAATCCAAAAGATCTGAAAGACCAAGAACTTTTAAGTAAAACTAAGTCACTAGTGCAAAAAGAGCGAGAACTCCTTACCGAGGTTCTTCAGCATATGCGGGAGATAGATCGGCGAAAACTCTTCAGTGATCTCGGGTACCGCAGCCTTTTTGACTATGCCGTCAAAGAGCTCGGCTATTCTGAAGGACAAGCAGCAAG
>PEZS01000012.1 GCA_002778785.1 Bdellovibrionales bacterium CG10_big_fil_rev_8_21_14_0_10_45_34
GTTCTTCCGAATAGCCGAGATTAGAGCAAAAGTTCAGTCAGAGGCGGGGTAATCAAACTCCCACTCCCTCGGTGTCATTTTGCAATGATTCAATACGTTGAGCCCTGTCCGCCATTGCAGGCGACTGAGCCACTTGCGGGCGCCGTTGTTTGTGTTTCGCTCAGACACCATTTTGCCGCGCCACTATCACCGGCTATTGCGACTGTGATTGCCACATCATTTGTTACAACCGCCGAACCTGATGTTAAGTCACTTAATACTAATGAAGCAATTGTTGAATCATCTGTGGGACTTGAACTTCGAAGATCCTTTAGGTTTTCGTCAAGGTATCCACAGCTCGTCACAGCAAAAGGAGCTAATGCAACTGAGATCGGCAACAGACGCGCTCTGAAAGACGCGCCGAAAAGCCCTAAATTTTCGAAAAACGTCCAGAGTTTTGCCATGAAGACTCATCGAAACAGTTGATCCTCAGGTTTAGACATTTGATTGGGTACCCTGACCTAACCGCCGCAAGTGCGAGTTGAAGTGACACTTATCTCAAATTAATCCAGGATCGGGTTGGATGCATTTTTATCGTGGATCAAGACTATAATAACCAGGAGCTGGCGTAATTGTAAGCGCGATTGTCAGGTCCAATCATCTTGTATGGCGTTCCCATCAGACGGTTGCTCACATAGTTTTGTTTTCCAAATCCCCTTCTTGATGGCGGATTGAATTTTCTTCGATTTTGACTTCGTCAAGAAACGAAATCCTGATGCTGGCGACAGTTTCTCTGCTTAAAACTGTATTTTCAGGCTAGGAATTTCTAAATATCTGAAATTAGATGGTTTTTAAATTCGCAAAATGACACAACTGGTGCGCGAATCGAACAAGTAGACGAACCGCTTGCTACGTTTGTAATCGAACTGGAAGCCTATCCCGAGGCTAAGCTAATTATTCAGAAATCTGAAATTTAAATGGAGAACATGCTTTGGTGATCAATCCAGTTCGCCAAACGAGAAGACGTTCTCCATTAAGCCATCTTAAATCTTGTATGTGTCATATATTTATGACATAATTAAATTTGTGAAATCGATTCGAATCCACAAAAAAGTAAGCAAAGAGCTGGAGAAACTCGATTTCTCTATGAAGCGGCGGCTGGCCGAACTCTTCGCCGTCCTGAGTGAGGGTGAGAACCTCGGTATGCCGGTGAGTCGTCCCATACCGATCATAGCTCATGGTGTGCATGAGTTGCGTGTTAAAGACCACGCCGGGCAGTATCGGGTCTTTTATTACACTAGGAAGGCAGATGCGATTTTAGTTTTTCATTTTTTTAAAAAGAAGACTCAAGAAACGCCGTCGCAAGAAATTGAAACCGCAACGGGACGGCTAAAGGAGATGTTATGAAATCCTATTTTGAAGCCAAGAATCTAGATGAACTTTGTTCCCTTTTGGGTCTTCCTGAAAGTGAAGCACCAAAACTTCGAATGAGGCTTGATTTGGCGAAGGCCATTCGAAAGACGATTGAAAAAAAAGAGCTAACTCATGCGCAAGCTTCTGTGAAAACAGGAATCGGCAGAACCGTTATCACGGCCATCATGAACGGCAACCTTGATAAAATTTCAACTGACCGACTGATCGATATTGCGCAGGCTCTTGGCTTGAAACTGCATTTGAAGGTGGCCTAAAAACATTTTCACACTGGCTTCCCATTACCACTGAACAACTGGTGCCCAGAACTGGACGACTTTCGAACTGCCTGCGTCATCTACTCTCAGAGTGCCGTTGCTTAGGCGCAATATCGAATCCTATCGAATATTGACACATTTTACGTCCACCGCTAATCTCGTCGCATAGGTTAGGCAGATACCTTGCGCCTGCGCACTAAAGCTTGCACTCGAGCACTGTCATTGAGCTCATCGTTCTCTAAATCATATTAAACTTAACATCGCTCATCGATGTTTTGGAGCAGGCGACAAAGCGTTAGTGGGCAATATGTGAGGTTTATATGAAGAAGCCATTGGTTTCGCCGTCCTTTCTTAAACAGAAAGCCAGACAACTAAAAAAAGAGAAGTCGCTAAGTCAGCATCAGGCTCTTGAAGAGGCATCAAAGATGCTTGGGTTTTCGAATTATCGAAACTATCTAAATTTATTGGAGTCCAATGCTCCGAAGCCCAAGCCAGCAACCAAAGAACAGATTGAGGTTTTGAGGTTAGATAAAGAAGATATTGCTTTAAAAAGAGCCCATTCCTTGATTGCCGAGACTAAAAAATCCAAGACTCAACTACATGAATTGCTAAAAAACCTAAAGGCAGTCGAAAAATCAGACGCGGACGTTCAGGCAATTTGCGAGAAAAGCACCGCACTTAATAGATACCTTGAGCTGAATTTCTTTAGCGATTTCTTACGAGATGAGGAATGCGAAATCGAAGACTTTGCTCCTTACCACATAGCAAAGCAGGTCACTTTGAAGAATCTTGCGTTTAGATTTGAAGATGAAGTGCTTTTCGTTGAGGGCGATTATGATCTGATACTCGAATTCGCCTTTGATTACGATAAAGATGATAAATCGGATACATTCAAAGATCAGGAAATGTTCGGCTCATTTGAGCTAACAATAGATAAAAATTTGGAAATCAACTTCGAGAATCAAGACATTTGACACAATTGGTAGACGATTTACTGTTAGCTAATGATGGTTCCGACCTTGAAAAGGGACGCGTCCAACGGTGAGCGAGCTTTAGGGTTCAACAAAATCTTTAAGTCTTTTCCTGAGTCCATCATGTCAACTAGATGTCTGGTAGATGTGAATACACCGCTGACGGAGGGATTATTCAATAATCCCTCCGTTGAAATTGATGCCTGTTGGCTCTTCTGAATCGACTTCTGCTCAGGAAAGACAACCTCTACATCTTCATTCCTCTCAACGGTGTCGCCAAGATGAACCGAAACTTTAAAAGCCATTGCTCCGACTCCCAACAGCGCTCGAACAGCTAATGGTGGATACTGGTCAGCAAGGTCTGAGTCCCGCATTTCTCCCGTATTAATTGCGATGACCACTGCATCTTCAGGAGAAATTATTTTCTGCTCGATATATCTTTCAATTTTTCTCGCTTTGTCTGCAAAAGCACTGGTTACACGAAGAACCATCTTATCGACAGGAAGTGTTCCAGCTCGCCCAACTGGCGGACGTGTCACCTCGTTATCATTAGTACCGGCTTTCACGGCAACCGCTTCGATCCAAATTTTCTTACCATCAGGTAAAAGGACGCAAAAGTCTGGTCCTTCACCATTTACTTTGTGACCTTTGAATCCCGCAACCTTGTAGAGTACCCACGAAAGATACATCTCCCACCATCGCTGTTGGGGATTTTCAACAGCATCTTGCTGAAAATGAGAATCCCCACAATATTGCCAGTGGTGCTCAAGAAGTTTAGAGCAATAGTCGCGTACCTCTTGTCGATTATGATGAGACTTATTGAAAGCGTAGACATCATTTTTCCCAGCCTTCTCTTCAAAGAAGTTATTAGTTCTTTTCCCTTGGCTCATTCACTAATCCTGTGGTTCATTTTTTAATTGTTCCAAATTTGGCTTTATCGTCCCCAAAATCCTGTGTGCATGGTAGTAGCCTGCCAAAGTCTTCGAGCGCTCCGTTTCTTCTGGAGCGAACCATGACAGCGCCGAGCGAAATGAAGAGATAAAACAAAGAAAATCGACGGTAGCCATCGCTTTATAGAAGTTGATGGGTTCGCCATAGTCTTCGTCTGCATACGCCCCATGCAAGATTCCATGGCGGTTGGTATTATCGGTATGTGGATATTTACTAGATTCAATATAGAGATGCTGATCCGCATACTCTTTGAATGAGTCCATCATCGAAATGATTTCACCGACCGCACCGATTTTATATTTTTTCGCGTCATCTCTACAGCTATCCGCTAAGGCAATAAAAATATTCCGAGTGGATACTCTGTCGCATTTTATCGAACGACTCTTCGCTAAGTTGGTCCCGGCGCCTTCTATGACTGGCATCAAACCAGTCACGGCAATATGATTCAACCCAAGGAAATGTGCGCGTATCGACTCCGCGATGATCTCTTTATATTCCTTTATGAATGGGACAACCGGATAACGACTTACCACCATGGCGGATATATTTTCAGGCGAGTAAATCAGGGATAATAAAGACTCCAACTCTTTCTGCGTGAACGCACCATTAGAGTCGATAATCTTTTTATACATCATGTTTAAAAAACCCATGGATATAAAGGGAGGGATAAACCAACCGACACTATTAAAAGCTGTCTTAAAATGATTTAAGTCATGCATACGGTTTTGGCTTCAACTTGTAGTGGTGAGGGTCAGGTATCATCTCGTAGATTCTAGCTTCCGGATTCCTATTAATCGCGAGATCAACAATCGAGTCCTTAGTTTCTTTTGGCATCTTGCAACCTAAGTATACAGAAGCCAGCTCGTCGTCATGATATGTGAGGCAGTGGTTTTTCTTACCCTCAAATAAATTAACTAATATAGGCATATAGAGTCGGATTTCCTCCTCATACGCCCATTCTAAACTTTTTGTTTTTGTAATTTTCTTTGTGTATTCAGCCAGAATATCTTCAGTTTTGCGAAACATCGACTTTATCAAAAAGTCTTTATGGGATTCGTATAAGTAAGGTCTGTTGTTGGTGTACTCGACATCTTCAGCCAAAATCAACATTGAGTCCTTCTCCACATTTGGCGAGAACTCCAACACTGCACCTTGATGCTTTTCTGCGTAATGTGCCCATAAAAGATAATTATCAAACCGCTTAGAAGCACAAAATATACCCGATAGCTCGAATGCCGTTTTAATGTGTGCTAAAGTTTCAGCTCCGCTTGCACGCAGACTCTCTTCATCCCAAATTTTTTTGGCAAAAAACTCTTTTCTTAAGTTCGCCCTGTATGACTCTGATGCGTTTGAAAGAGCTGACCTAACTGCGACAAATATATCCGATTGCGCACTGCCGTTACCTTCAGGCAAGACTTCGTCTGAAGTAGACAATGCTATGAATTCATCGAGGTGAGCTTCTAGGTCAAAGGCGTCATAACCAAAAAGAGTCTGGATAGAAATGTCGAAGGGGTCGTTGAAATATAGAGGAGAGGAGAAAAGAAGAGTTCCGTTTTGCAAGATTGCCGTGGCACCAGCTATATCAACATATTTAAAAAGTTGTTTTTTCGCTGTTGCCGACAAATTAAAGGTCCTTCAGGTCAGGATAGTCCTCTAGAACTTCTTGAGGAACTTTAAGTCCACGATTGAGTGCAATCTCAACTGAGCTCTTGTGCTTAGAGAAATTTCCCGTAACGGTCGAATTGCCTCTGGGCGCTCCGAACTTAGCTTCATACTCAGTCTTGGTCATTTGCCAAGGCTGTTTCTCTATTTTTTCAGGTGAGCGCTCTTGCTCATTTGTTATGTCATCCATGTTACCCCTTAGTCTTTAAACTCTCTAAAGTTCTCTACCATTTGTTTGAAGTTTTTCATCTCGTACTTTTCAAACGATTCTTGATCGACAAAAACGAAGTCGTATTTTATTTTCTTTTGGACGCGATTTATATCTTCGCACCATTGCTTTAATCGGAACATTTTTAAAGGAACGTCCAAATCCTCTAAGCCCTTTGTTTCGACAATGTAAACCTCGTTATTAGCGACTTTTACGAAAAAGTCCGGGTAATAATTAGAAATGTCGCCATCCGCATTCACATAGTCGATTTTGAAGTGAACCGCCAAATAGTTCTTCGAGTAAGAAATCACATCTTCGCATTCCTCAAGAAAGGTCGAAAACTCAAGCTCTAGGTGACTATCACCGATGACCTTATTAAAAACGCTTTTCTTGGGAACTATAAACCCTTGTTCCTTAGCGATAAATGGACGGGTATTTCGTAACTTAATGTAGTCACGAATTTCTGCATCACCCTTATCCTGAACAGTAAGATCATTGATTTTCTTTTTAAAAGTTTCAATGATGGTTCGCGTAGCTTCAACTTCCGAAAGATTTCTAACAGTATTCGGCGTGTCTAATTCAATTTCCTTGCCAAAAAGTTGGCTCGATATGAACTCTTTAACTTTTCCATAAAGGATGGCGTATCCGCTGACTAAACGTAGATCTTTCATTATTGAATGCGTAAAATAGCCGGCAACGCTGTTAAAATCGATTAAGCCAGACGCATCAAGAACCGTTGTATGGGTAATATTCCCGGTTGTGATATCTTTAAAAACAATCTCCCTCTGCTCTTCGTCCGAAAAGTCCTGATATCCGACCGGCTTGTGTCCGAACTTCGACACATCAAGATTATTTAGATTTTTATATTCTCGATAAATCCGTGGCGTCATAATTGGAATTTCAATATCTAATGCTTCTAAATCTTTCTTTTTATTTTCGCTATCAATCTCAACGACCAATGGTGTTCGTGACTGCGAACCGCTTCCCATTGGACCGCGCTCAAGCTCCACGCCCTCTTGCTGAATGGACTCAACAAAATCCATGAATGCTGGCGTTCCAACAATGCTTACAAATTCTTGGATATTTCCGGGATACATTTTACGAAGACCACGCCCCAAGGCTTGCTCTGGCAAAATGTTATTTTGTGCCGTAAACGCTCTTAAACCCACAATTGTGGTCACATTTCGAACGTCCCAGCCTTCACGTAAAACCATCACAGAAATGATAGCTTTGTAGTGGCTATCGTTGCTGTCGATAGTATTGGCTTGCTCACGCAACTTATCTAGCTCTTCTTTATTTTTTCCAGAGCTTGCTTCAGAGATTTCACCATTGTTTTTGGTGTGAATAACTAGAACTGCACCCTTAAGGTCGGCGTATGTATTTTCTAAATAGTCTGCCAGATCATCGCAGTTCTTTGTATCATCCGTCATGATGAAAAGGATGGCTTTTTTGTCGAGTTTTAAATGCTCTTCATAAGCTTTGCGCCACTCAATAACTCCGAGATTGATGTAGTCCGAATACTTCTCTGTAAATTTAGAACTTTTCTTTTCAGTGAGCTTGGCACGGCTTGGACCATCTGGAACAAGGGGATGCTTTACTACGTTCTGCTTAATTGCTTCTACTAACGGGTAGTCAGATATTGTCTGAACAAAAATTGCTCCATTAGCGTGCTTTGGCGTCGCGGTAACATCGAGCTGTAATGAAAGCGCAGTTCCTTTTTGTTGCAGACGATTGTGAATATCTTGGATAGATTTAAACCAAGCGTTCTGTGGATCATGAACGTGATGAGCCTCATCATTGATAACCATTAGCTCTTCGATATCTCTGACTATTTTACTCAGATCAACTTTAGAGTCGTTCGTCGCCCCAGTCGGCTTTGTTCCCAAGAAATAGTCCATTGAGTCTTCATCCTCAGCGGAAGCTGGGATATCATTGCCCGAGTAAACTCGGTGAATATTCGTAAGAAAGATGTTTCCGATGGGATTTGTGATTCGCACATCATCTTGTATGTGTAGATCTAACTGAAAATCAGATTTCCACTCACGCCCATCAAAGCCATCATAAGGTAGTACGGGATCGTCTTTTAAGAAAATGCGAAGCCCTTTGAAGTCTTTATAAATACGATCAAGGACAATAATGTTAGGCGCAATCACCAAAAAATTTCGAGCCATAGGCGACGTCTCTTCATAAAGTTTATGAAAAAAGCTCCATGCCAATGCGAGACTAATAACTTTAGTTTTTCCTGCGCCAGTTGCCATTTTAACAACAAACCGCTTCCACGTTTCGTCGAACATATTTGCAGACACAGCGCCCGAGCTGTCGAATCTTATAAGATCGTATTTGTCCTTAACCTTCATCACATCCACCAAATAGACAATCGTCTCTAAGGCTTCACGTTGGGAAAAGAAGTATTGAAACTCAGATGATGAGTCACTTTTTTGAATAAGATGAGGTGTTTTAAACCACCAATTTAATAAGCTCTTGCTAGTCTGGGTTGCGCCTTCGTATCCGCTATCTCTGAACTGCTTAACTTTCTTCCGAAGCTCCGGGACGAGCGGTGGCATAAGCTTGTCTGCACTTGTACTTCGTAAGGTTTCATCCGCAGGAAACCATCGAATTGAAGGATCGAGAATGGCGTGTGGTGATTCTGGAAAGTTGGGATGCAAAGCCATTATTTTTTATCCTTTCCAATCAGTTCAATGACCGTCATCGTGTCGTTGCCGAAAATATCGACGACCTTAATTGCGACCTTTTGGGTTTTCGACTCAAACTCATAGAATGGACTCATCAGCTCCAGTGAGCGGTCCTTTTTAGTTCGGAAAGACTGCCATTCATTCTCGAATATATAGTCACCAGTCCAAATATCTTCGAAATCGCCAGTGGTTTCATTCTTGGTTCGAATAGTTTCTTTTTTACTTCCATAGTTGAAGTCTACTGACCAATAGTCTACCCAGTCGCTCCATTTCTCCGTCAGTCGCTCCCGCGTTATTTTCCCTTTTGCATCTTTAACTATTTTGACGATCTGACCTTGTTCGATCACCACCTTGCTGGCTTTATTTTTCAAGTGTTCTGCAATATCGTTCGTTGCATCTTGGCTATAGAATACAGAAAAATCTTTTAACTCAATTGCAACACTATCTTTTTTCTTGTGTGCTTTCGCTTCAATGTAGGCAACATCATGGAATGAAACTTGATTTCTCTCCACCGCGCGTTTGTCAAATACGTCGGCAGGAATATATTTCGGGGCAATATCGATGCCCTTGCGTTTTGCTTCTTCCAGCGAGTCAGGAAAAAGCCCCATCTCAAATTCAAAACCAAGAATGTCAATTTTAGTAATTTTCTTTTGTCGACACTCGGAGATTATTTCCTCAACAAAAAGACGTGAAACGGGCATATTTACGGGTCCGATTGCTACCAGGCGACCGTTCTTTTTTCCTTGGAAAATCTTGAATCCTGTTGTTCCTTCCGCTTTGTAGGCTTTAAGGATAAGGTCTATAAAAGCCTGTTCCTTTTCCACTTGTTGCTTAGCTTTTTGCTCTTCGCGCAGGTCAGGGTTTAAGCCCACATACATTTGCCGTTCATACTTACCAAGGTTCAGAATTTCAAAAGCTCGATAATCCTCACCACTATTTTTTAACTCGCGTTGGACTCCAATCATGCGCTTACGAGTCGTATGAATAGCAAATTTACCCAAATCGGCGGCTATCCACTTACGCTTTAATCGCTCCGCAACAATCGCCGTAGTACCTGATCCGCAAAAGAAATCAGCAACGAGGTCGCCTTCATTAGTGGTCGCATTAATGATTCGTTCTACTAGCGCTTCAGGCTTTTGTGTCGGATATCCCAATCGCTCATTTGCCATAGGGTTTATGACTGGGATTTCCCAAACATCACTAGCTTCCTTGTCTGAGCTTTCAACGTAAAGATAGTTGCCATCTTTATCCTTTTGCCACTCATTTTTCCCAAGCTCTTTGTTCCACTTTCTTAAAGGTTGCTTTCTAACCTCTTTAACCGGAATTCGAATTGGATTGTAGGTTATGTCTTTCGATCGTCCATACCAATAAATTGTGTTGTGAAATGAGTCGAAAGTCTGTGAGTTTGCCCCGTACTTATTTGTATAGTACCAGATGATTTCGTTATGAAAATTGTCACGACCAAATACCTCAGCAAGGACCAAATCCATAACTGAGCTAACTCTCCAGTCACAGTGGACAAAAATACTTCCATCCGGGGAAAGTAGATCTCGCATTAATCGCAATCGCTCGTGCATCATAGCGACGAAAGAATCTACACCTTTGCCCCATGTGTCGCGGTATGCGATCTCTTCGAGAATACTCGGTTTCTTCGTCAGCTTTTCATCGCCGATTTCAATATCCATTGAAAAATCGGCACCAACATCAAAAGGAGGATCAATATAGATGAGTTTTAGTCCTCCCTGTTTCTCGATTTCATCACGGAGTGGTCCATTTTTAAGCGACGAAAGAATGAGTTTGTTGTCACCCCAAATTAACTTATTAGTCCAACCCCGAAGCTGGCGCCCGCGAGAATCAATATCAAAAAGACTCTGCTGAAGCTTGGTGTCAACTTCCTCGCGTGGTTCATCAACCTGCTCGATAGTTTGAAATGGCAAAACAATATTGCATACGTCATTAGATTTTCCGTTCCAGACAAGTTCAACTTCGCGCTTATCTTCAAAAAGTAAAAATCTATACTTATCTGGAAGTGGTTTTCCCGCTTCGATAAAGCGAGCGACTTCTTGTTGTTCAATCTCAGTTAGTTTTGCCATACAGTCCCTTGCTTATCGTCTTCGATTTTTGAAATTGCACCGCCATCCATGACCCACTGATCGACTTCGCGAGCTTTGAATTTCCAAAGTCGCCCCACGCGATGAGCCGGAATTTTCTTTTTTTCTAGCCAGCGATAAACAGTCTCTTTGGATACTCCCAAGTGAGCACCAATTTCTTCGACCGATAGCCAACGCTCCGATTCACCCACGGCAATTCCTCCAAAACTATCTTGTGCAGTTTACGATAAAATTAAATCAACCGTGGTTCTCTTTGACAAGCTAATACAATGAAAGCCTACGAAGAGACTTCCTTTGGCAATGAACTGTTACTGCCTGCGTTATGCGGTTTGATGCCTAATTAGGCAGGTCGTCCCAATCCTTTTTATTTACAAATCCGGCTTGATTCTTGTCTCCCGTTTTAAGCCACGCAGGAGCACCAAACCGGAGCACTTCCAACTTTTTACCGGACGTGGCGACTAGAGCCCGGCATCCTAATTTCGTGCGCAGGAGAGGAGCCATAGAGAAGCACCACGAGAACAGGTCCAAGTATTCAGGCAATTCAGCCTCAAGACTCGGACAGATCGCCTGAGAGATCAGGTTTAACTGCGGGATCGGTCTTTAAATTCCGAAAAAACTCGTGAACAGGATTAATAGGATGGAAGACACAAGCGACTTTGGAACGCGATTAGAGAGACTGTGCAAAGAGAAAGGTATCACTCCAAGTGAACTTGCTCGACGAACATCTTTGTCTCGAAAGTCGATATTCGAATGGGTGGGAAAATCAGGACGCATTCCTCGTCATCCGCTTCATTTAAAAAAGTTGTGCGAGTTTTTTAAGGTTTCACCGGCATGGCTGTTATGGGGAGAAGAAGAACAAGTCAGTACTATCGAGTCTCTGATTTCGAAAACTGATCTTCATGTTGGGATGTATGAAATCTCGATTAAGAAAATCGATCCGAAGTCCAAAAAATGATGAGGGATACAAATATGGGTACAGTGGCACGTTATATTTTTAGTTCGTCTACAGATGCAGAGCAATGCATGGAGCAACTTTGGCGAAGGATGTCTGGTGGATTTTCCCGCGGAGGAAATGAGATCTACATTGAAGTTTCATGCAGTGATCTGCAATTGGCTTCGCAAATTTGCCGAGCCTGTGGCGGACGCTTAGGAGGATAAAATGAATACATTTAAAAATTTGGTCGTCATAACTTCTTTAAGTATTGGTCTAAGCGCTTGCGGTGGCGGAGGAGGAAGCTCCACATCTTTGCCGTCCAACGGCGATTCCAATCCTGGCGGTGGAAGCGGAGGTGGCGGATCACCTAGCGGTGGCAACGGTACTGCTTCGTACTATGGCTTTAATAGTGCGAACAGTATTGTGTCGAATGCCTTACCACCATTCGTTGCTGGCGAGCAGTTTGTGGTGACTGGGGAAGTCGCATTCGTTGTTTCCGATCTGGACAATAGAACCGCTGATTACATGATCTACGAGCCGATCTGTCTTTCGGGGGTTTTAAGCTATGACTACAATGCAGTCTTAGTAAAAGGCGATCCAACGGCACCGTCTCGCGTACGCATCTCGGCAAGCTCAACGAGTACAACGATCACCGAGTACACTGAACTTCAGTCAGGCGCAGGGTATGTTGATAAAACTACGGAGACTAATACAGGCATCTGTAACAACGGCGAGTTTTATTCTTCTGTGAGCCAATGGATTGTATTCCAGAATGGAAGATCGATCTTGCTAAAAGATATGGACAATAACATTTACTTTGGCTTTAGAAATCAGCTTGTTGATAAATCCTTGCTGTTGGCGAAGCAGTACAAAGCCTATCATCAACTTAATAACGGAGCTGTTGATGTCGCGAACAAGCTTACTACTTGGAGCTCAGCTTCAGCAAGCGTCGTGAACCTCGACGCTTCGTCTTCGCCATCAGATTCTTCGTTTGGCTTTAGCTCCCCAAACACGACAGCGAAAGGTTTCGCAAGCACTACACGAGGATCTCACTATACGATTCAAGGCAACTTCTCTAGAGTGTACGACAATCAAACTGCAACTGTTCCAATGATTGGAGTGACTGCGACACTCTCGGGGAAGAATATTTCGATTCAGAATGCTGTTCACCACACCTGCGGATCTGGCGACGTTTATTCCCATAATGGACAGAATGTTTGCGATTTCGTAGGATCTGGCGCCGTCAGCTTCTATTTCGAACAATAAGGGAAGGAGGCGATTTTATGTCGGCAACAATTTATAAAATCGTCTCTTCTGCTATTGCGACAATCGTAGTTGGTAGAGTTCTGTTTCTAGTGTCAAAACAAATTCTGCTACTTGCAAGGAAGCTAAATTCAGTCACGAAGCGCAGACTTCGTACTACTATCGAGATCTCGGAGGGTGAGAAAAACAAAAAATGGTTCGCCGAATACCAGTGTAAAGAAAAGGAAAAGCGAGATCTGGTCGAGCGTGAGCATTACCAATACAAAGGGACCTATGTAAACTTATCGACCATTCAAAGGGATCGCAAAACTCTATTTGAAAGCCGTTGGACGAATTGGAAGTTCAATAAAGATAACTGCGAACTGAATGCCCCTGGCGACTACCACTCCCAGTGTCTGAAGATGTTTGGCGAGATGTCTCACGCGAGAAAAGCTATCATCGCAAAAGACCCAACATTCTGGAACCAAGAGAAAGAACGCTTTTGGATTAAGATTTGCCATCCACAAATAAAAAATGTCGATATTCATGGTCAAAATCTTTTCGATACTAGGCAGAGAATTTTGGCGGAGGAGGAGTTTAATCAGGACGATGGCGATGATCGTTCATCAGCTTAGCCTTTTTCTCAGCATCTTTGATACGCTTCCTCATTCGATAAGCCTCGTACTTTTCTTTTAAGTCCTGATTCTGATATTGAGCCAATAGAAAAAACCAAGAAACGACTAGGTATGAGAAGCCAAATCCGTAAAAATTGAACCAGATCTCTGCGGTTCCAACAAACCCGACCCATTCTGCCAGTGGCTTTACAAAAACAATGAACAAGGCTGATAGCCATATTCTAACAAAGCCTTCATAAACGAATTCGTAGCCCTTCTGCTTCACTCTGCGATCTAAATGGGAGAATGATTGGACCATTCCATTTAGGTCGGTCTGGAGGCTTTATGGAGCGATTACCGCCGTTTTTTCTCAACAAGGATGTTGTAGGACCAAATTCACTACGGCTCTTTTTATTATTCTACCAGTCTTCAAAAACCTACCCTCAACGAAGAACCCATCGATTTACCAGAGACGATCTGGTGAAGATCACGCATCTTTCCTACAACTCCTGTCAGGCAGGCATAGCCGAGTTAATATTGCTTAAAATTGTTATTTTAGATCCATTTGATATTTCAAAGACTCACTTCATTGTAAACAAGAGTGAGGAATACAATTGGGAGGAATTACGAAGACGGCAGGGTTTAAAAATTGATGGGGTACCAAATTCTGCTGAGGGTTCTCCGGAGAATAAGGATTCCGACTAGGGTTTTACATATAAACTTTGAATTTTTAAGGTTTCACCAAATTTTGATGATCCTCCATTTAGAAATTCGGAGGATCAATTATGACGAATCAAATTAATAAGTTCCGATTTCACTATGTTCCTGAGCTACCTAATCAAACCTGTTTCCTCATCTCTAGGAATGATGAGGATATGCCTGTAGCCTTTATTGAGTTCGCTGAAGGAAAGTATGAAGTTTCAAGAATACGAGAGCTGTCACTAGCTGACCACCTTCTCATTCTTCAAGAGGCTGAGAGATACCGAGATTCATTTTTCAATCCTGACTTTTGGAATCTTTAATTTATCAGTTTGTTTGGCATTAGCCCATCAAGGGCGTTTGCCAAAGAACTCTATTATTAATCGTTATTCTAACTACGTCCAATCGGCGTGGGCACAAGACCACTAGTGTGGGTAAAAACAGAGATCAGAAGCAACTTTTTTATTTCTCCATTTATTTATCAACCCACGGAGGTGGGTACAAATGAATGAGAAAAAAGATAACAAACTTGCCTTTATTTTTACGCCGATTCCTTTTGTCCTACTGAGAGCGTACGACCTACTAACAAAAAATGACCGAGATCTTTTGGTTCAGATCGCGTCTTTTGGTCCAAACGGTTGCTTCTTGAGTGTAAACAAGATTACCGAAAAAATTCTAGTCTGTGGGGAGCCCGCATTCTACCGCTCTGTCTACAAACTCAAGCATCTAAAGCTTATTAAGTTCAAAAGAGGCAACAGAAAAATGTCTAACCGATATTTCTTCGAGACAGACCCCAGAAATTGGCGACTTACCGAAGACTTGCATAAAAAAATTCAGGAAGATGCTGGGAAGCTGGGGATCACAGATCTTAAATTCAATAACGAGCCATTTCCAAACGTGTTCGGCTTCGTCACTTCTTTCAATATCTGTTATCCCAGTCATAAAATCGAGAATTCAAAAAAGATTAAAAATCCTCAAGAAAATTACAGACAGCCTGTAGCAGAAGATGATTCTTATCTCCAGATCACGAAATGGCAAAACAGAATTGAACAAATGGAGCGAAGTAAAACCACTTTCTTAATCATCAAAAATTATAATTATTTTAGTCAAAATATTTCCGCTTACAAAGCTTGGAAAGATGGAGTGCTGAATGATTATTCTGCAAGCGAAACTGAAAAAAGATATATTAAGGCGTTAATTGAAAAGTTTGAGTTAATTGCTAAAAATCCAAAAAGTGAATTCGAAAAACAATGTTTTGTGTTGATGGAAGCCCTATTGAATGATGGGAAATCTGGATTTGAAATCGAAGGCGCTCTATTGAAGTTAAAAAATCGCTACGATCAGGAAATTGCATTACAGGCGTCTGTAGACGGAGATCCCGAGAAATAAAAAAGGCAGTGCCGTAGCATCTGCCTCTCTTAACCGGAGTTCTCATGAAACCTAGGTCTTGGACGATTGGATTATGTATTGAAAAATCATGGCATCACTTGGTCTAACATTAGCTGTGAGTATTAGCTTTTCCCCGCGCGGAAACTTCAGAATATCCCCTTGGGTGACAAAAAGCTTAAATGTCTTCGGTGCGATTGTCATAGCGTAAGCGCTCCATTTCGTCTATGTGACTTCGAGACCTGCCTTTCGTAAGTCTAAGTAAGACAAGAAGGAGGTCAGAGTAATGGGAATAGATCGAGCGACAAACGAACAGAAGTGGCATTCATTGATAACAAAGCAGTTAGGTAGCGGTATGAGCGTTGCCGATTTTTGCAGTGAGCAGAGGATTTCAAAAACAAATTTTTACATTTGGAGAAGTAGACTGGTGGGCAAACGGTCTTCTTCGGCAGATGTGCCTGTGTTTACTCGCGCGGTGGTAAGCTCTGAGTCTCTTACCTGCGAGCCGGCAGCTAATCGGCGAGCGCTACCTCATCAAATATCTGCTAACGCAAGGTGGGTGGCTGAGTTCTTATATCATTTTCTCGGGGCACGCGATGAAGTCAGCAAGTGAGTTTAAATTGGTGTATATCCACAGAGACCCTGTAGATATGAGAAAGTCGATCGATGGTCTTTCAAGTATAGTGCAGCTCTCAGGTGTGGCAAACTTGTTTGAGCCAAATCTGTTTGTATTTTCGTAAATCGTAGAAGTTCCCCGTATTTACTGATTTAGCTTGAACTGGTAGGGGGTTTTTGCAGGAAGTCCAGCGTGCAGCTCTTGT